>AP019005.1:2040000-2193435 GCA_003945285.1 Hydrogenimonas sp. | reverse complement strand
TTCACACTGTGAATAAGAGGGTGAAAAGTTGAATATTCTAGGCATAGATCCCGGAAGCAGGAACTGCGGTTACGCCATCTTGAAAAAGGAGGGCCGTTCGATAGTTCTGGTGGAGGCCGGTCTCATAAAGATAAAACAGAAGATACTGCAGCACCAGATAGTGGAACTTGTCGAAGGGCTGGATCTGATCTTGAAAGGCAACACTGTAGATGAGGTGGCGATAGAGGATATCTTCTACGCCTACAACCCCAAAACGGTACTAAAACTTGCACAGTTCAGGGGGGCTTTGAGCCTGAAGATACTGCAGGAGATCGGGAACTTTTCGGAGTATACCCCTCTTCAGGTTAAAAGAGCCCTCACCGGAAACGGAAAAGCGGCCAAAGAGCAGGTCGCTTTCATGGTAAAACGTATTCTGAGGATAGACAGGGAGATCAAACCTCTGGATATTACGGATGCGATGGCCGTAGCTATCACACACGCCCAGAGAGTGAAGATCTGACACTACGTAAAATCGCAATTTGGACGGATTCTACTCTATGAGACATCGGTCGCCGTTTGCTGGCCGCCTTTGTTTCAGCTTTTGACGTGGAAAAGGTATCTGTGCTCTTCTGGAAGCGTTTCGTAAACTGCGTAGGCCAGGTCGCGTATCTCCCAGAGAGCCGCCTTGTCGCTTCTGAGTTCAAGGAAATTCTGGAGGCTTCTGGCATTTATCGTCCATGTAAGCTCGGTTCTGTAACACTCCGGCAGCGCATATTTCGCTTTGTCGTTGGAGATTCCGGCTGCAAGCAGCTGCCGCAGGTTCTCCAGCGCTTTTATGCTCATCTCGTTTACAAGAGCGTTATCGGTCATGACGATGTACTTTTCGGCCCGTCCGATATCTGCAGGGGTGAAAGGTATCTCCTCTTTCAGCTCTTTGAGAGTGTATCTCGTACTCTTTACACTGAGCGAAGCCATACGGTGACGCGCCAGCTCCTGCAACACGGCCCGGCTGATCCCCTGTATGTAGAAAGTGTATACAAGATGTTCGAGGGTGCTTGCATGTTTGAACTTGTTTCCTACACGGTCTATAAGCTCCCTGTCTCTCTCCCCGCCGGAATCGCTCTTGTCGAAACTCTGCCAGCAGGTACGGATGGCATGTGCACAGACTTCGAGGGGTGTATGGTGAAGTAGTGTTATTTTCATGCGCATCCTTTTTGAAACTGGTTTGGGATATTATAATCGAAAAAAGAGATATTAGGAATATCGGACCCGTATTTTGCAATAGACCTGATGAAACTCTGCACGGATGCTTACCTGCTTTCAAGCGTTTTTGATGTAAAATCCGTGACCAAAGGATCGTAGATGAGATGTACCGACCGCTTCAACCCCGCAATAGCTGATTTCAGGGATCCCTTCGCACGAGACCGCGACAGGGTTATACATACCAGCTCTTTCAGAAGGCTCGAGTACAAGACACAGGTCTTTATAAACCATGAAGGTGACTACTTCAGAACCAGGCTTACACACTCCCTGGAGGTGAGTCAGATTGCCCGGGCCGTATCCAATGCGCTCGGCTGCCATGAGACCCTTGCCGAGACTATCGCCCTCGCGCACGACCTGGGTCATACCCCTTTCGGGCATGTCGGAGGAGATACGCTCGATGAGTGTCTCAGAGAGAGCGGGAACAAAAACGGGTTCGATCATAACTTCCAATCTTTCAGGGTGGTTACAAGACTTGAAAAGAGGTATGCGCAGTTTGACGGACTCAATCTGACTTTCGCTACGCTCGAGGGGATTTTGAAACACTCCTACCCATACAGAAAGCCCTTTTTGACGGAGTGGTACGATGAGACGTTCGGGCTCGATTTTCACCCCTCCATGGAGGCGATGATAGTGGATCATGCCGACGAGATCGCATACATAAGCCATGATATAGACGACGGCATACAGTACGGCCTAATAACCTTCGAAGATATTCTGGAAAACCCGCTTGCGGCGATGATAGACGAAAAGGTAAGAGAAGAGGGGTTGACGAGAGGAACCAAACTTCACCGCTACAGGTTTGTAGGTATGCTCATAAGCCACCTCGTGACTGAGCTGATAGAGTCGAGCAGGAGGAGAGTGCCCGATACGAAAAAGATATTGTGCCGCACTGTTCCGGCCGACGAGCCGGCACCTATAGCTTTCGAAAAAGGGCTCTCCACACAGATCAAAGATTTGAAAAAGATAATGTTCAAAAAACTGTACCGTCACGAGAGGATAGTGAGCAAGATGCATGCGGGAAAGGAGTGTATCAAAAAGCTCTATGCCGCTCTGACCGACGATACCGATCTGCTTCCGGGCGGCTACAAGGAGCGGATTGGAAACGAAAAAACGGAGCGGGTGGCGGCCGACTTTATAGCGGGAATGAGCGACAGGTACGCTCTTATGAGGTACCGGGAGATTTATGGACTTGGGTGAAAGAGGTAAAATGTGAAAATTGAAGAGGGCCGCGAAGCGGGTCTCTCGCTACCCTCTGCCTCCTGATAACCTACTGCTTCAACTGTAGAAGTGTCTGAAGCATCTGATCTGAAGTGGTTATAGTTTTGGAGTTTGCCTGATAGCCTCTTTGTACAACTATCAGCTGTGTAAGGGAGCGGCTGAGGTCGACGTTGGACATCTCCAGAGAAGATGAGTTTATGAAACCCCGCCCGCCGCTGTTGGCTTTCCCTATGATCGGGTCTCCAGAGTTGGCGGACTGGATGAATATGTTTCCTCCGTCACTCATCAGACCCTCGTTGTTCGCAAACTTAGCCATAGCTATCTGGGCAAGCCCGAATGAACGGCCGTTGCTGAAAGAGCCTATGAGAGTACCGCTCTGGTCGATCCTGATGCCAACCAGGTCACCGCCGGGAAAACCGTCCTGGCTGATTCCCGCGGTCGAGGATTCGGAGTCGTAGCTGGTGATTCCGTCAAATCCGTTTATCGTTCCGAATTTGAAATCTATCTGCTGGTTGGGAGCTGAGCCGTTGTTGGCCGTGTAGGTGATGCCCGGAGGGTTGTACTGTGCAAGTGAACCGTCCGAGTTGAAATCGATGGTTCCCCCTTCTAGTATATTTTCGTTTGGTGCTATGGCTCCGGCTATGGTTCCGGGCTGCGGAACTGAAATCGTATATGTCCAGGATGTTCCGCCGGTTGCAGTGAAACCGGTTTTTCTAAAGTCGAAGCGGACTGTATGTTTAGTTCCGAGAGAGTCGAAAACATCGATGCTGGATGAGTGTACGGCCGCATCGATCGGTTGCGACAGCTTTACACTGGTGGTATCTGCGGGAAGCAGCCCGGCAAGGGAGCCGATCGCCTGTGTGAATAGCGGGTTCTCCTGCGTATCTGCATCTACGATGCTGTCCACGGTTATTGTAAGGTCGGCTCCGCCTGCACCGCTGTTGCTCAACTCGAATTTACCCTGATCGTTGATTGTGACTGCAGCCGTTGACGACTGTGTCTGGGCGAGATCTTCGAGCTGACGCCTAAGATCTTCTGTGGTTCTGAAGTAGTTCGTACTGCCGTCCGTGACATTTGTCGGGTCGGTTACGGCCGCCGGGTCGTTGGTATATCTGAATAGAACCGTTGTGGCTCCGTTGTCGAAAGAGACCTTTACGCCCTGTCCGCCGACTCCTCCTGAAGGCGGCTGCAGGTTGAATGCCTCCCCGTTTCCTGTAAAGAGGACCCCGAAATCATCGGGGTTTTTACCGGCCGCTATATCTGCGGAAGAGTATGTCGGGGCTTTGTTGACGATAAGATCACCGGAGTTAAGATTAGCTTTTAGCTGGATATATGTCGTTGCATTGGCGGGTGTTGTGAGTCCCGGCGGAATGTTGATATCCTGAATCGGGGCCGTCGAATCTATCTGGTTGGTATCGGCATCTCTTACCCACCCCTGTACTACATACCCGTTGTTATCTACGAAGTTACCGTTGGCATCGAACTTGAAATCGCCGGCACGGGTATACTTCTGGGTCTTTCCTCCATCCCCGCTTACGATGAAAAAACCGTCACCCTGAATGGCTACATCCGTATTTTTGTCGGTATTCTGCACAGAGCCCTGTGAAAAGATATGGCTGACATTCTGAATGGATGTGCCGAGCCCTATCTGCATGGGGTTCTTTCCTCCGAGCCCGCCTTGAGGCGCCGTAGCAATTTTACTCGTCTGACTCAGAAGATCGGCGAAGTTGGCACGGGAGTATTTAAATCCGGTCGTGTTGACATTGGCTATATTGTTTCCCTCTACATCCATCGCGACTTGGTGGGATTGCAGTCCGGATACGCCGGCCCATAGTGATCGCATCATGAGTCTAATCCTTTGTTAGTGAATTTTATTCTTTTTATAGGTGCCCATCTGTATAAAAATACAAGCAAATACCATTCCTACTTCTTCATATTTATCGCTTTCTGGATCATCTGATCGGAAGTGGTGATACTTTTGGCACTCGCATCGAACGCCTTCTGCATTACGATAAGCTCCGTAAGTGCGGTAGCCAGGTTGACATTACTGTTTTCCAATGCATTGTTTATGACATTTGCACCGAGAACGGTATTTCCGTCGGCATCCTTGAAAAAGGTTGCCGGACCGCTGTTGGAAGATGGAGCGTAGATGTTGGAACCGGCTTTTTCAAGCCCCTGGTCATTTTGGAAATGGAACACCGCTACCTTTCCGATCGAACTGGTTCTCCCGTTATTGAAGGAGGCTATGATATTGGCCTCCTGATCTATCCTGTATCCGTTCAGATATCCTTCCGGGAAGCCGTCGGCATTTGCTGATGTTGCAATATCGGCTCCGGCTATCGATACAAGACCGTCGTATGCGGAGGTTCCGAGTGTCACCTCCACGCTTCCGCCGTGGTTGTCGATGGTGAATGTAGCGGGCACGGTTCTCAATCCTCCCTGCTCATCGAACTCCAGACGACCTGTCACTTCGGAGTATGGATTCTCCTCATCGTCTATGTAGGCACGGTACTCCCATGCACTTCCCAGTTCCGGTTGATTTTCACTTTTGGTGTAGACTACTGTCAGGGTGTGTTTTGAACCGTCCGGTGCGATAAGTCCGGCTTTGGTATTGAACTCCTGCCCCGGAAGATAGTCTACCGGAAGATTGGCTTTGAACTCCGCTTTAGTTGTCGCTTCAGGCGGGTAGTACATGCGTGCGGGAAGCTGCAGCTTCTCCTGCGCCTCCGGTGAAGTGAGATCTACAGAGTCTACCGAACTGTTCAAAACGGCAATGGTTTTTGCGGGATCTTCGGGATCGGTCGTATAGCCTATATTGTTAGCGCTGGTACCTAGCAGGAAGTTTCCGTATCCATCCACGATATAACCGTCAGCATTTGTGGAGAAGACTCCGTTTCTCGTATAAAACATCCTATTGTTCATACCGCTCACACCGAACCATCCGTCACCCTGTATGGCAAGATCCAGAGGATTGTCGCTCTGCTGGATAGTACCCTGAATCATACTTGTTGTTGTAGAGCTCAGCCTTGAACCCATACCGATCTGATCGCTTGTCGGTGAACCGTTTCCCTCCGTAAGCGACTGTGCGAAAATGGTACTGAACTCCGGAATATCAGATTTGTAGCCGACGGTATTTACATTGGCTATATTGTTTCCCCATATATCTATACCGCTTTGGTGTGTTTTGGTACCCGATACCCCGTTATAGAAAGATACATTCATATCACTCTCCGTATACCTCTTTTACCTGCTGCATAGGAATGTAGCTTGAACCGAGCTTCAGCAGTGCCTCACCCTCTTCGAACCTTACAGATTCGATCGGGTATAGTCCCACTCTTGTGGTAAGCTCCTCTCCGTCCGGTGTATTATAGGAGACATTTACCTGGTATACTCCTGCATCCACACGGTTTCCGGAAGAGTCGGTACCGTCCCATTCGAAGGGATGTACTCCGGATGATATTGACGGAAGATCGACAGATTTTATGATATTTCCGGAGGAGTCTGTGATCTGCAGGGTTCCGGAAGCCGCATCTTCAGGGAAGTAGATTTCAAAATATGTAGAGCCGCTCTCATCCAGCCTTATGTCACTGTTTCCGACATCCGCTATTTTCCCGATAGCTCCGATTGTATTGAACTGGGAAGTGCTCATGTAGGCCTCGGAAATCTGCTTCATCGTTTCGTTGGTGTTGGTCTGCGCTTCAAGCGTAGCCAACTGTGAAGTCTGGGAGAGAATTTTGTCTGAATCCATCGGGTCGGTAGGATCCTGGTATTGCAGTTCGGTTATGAGAAGCTGCAGAAAATCGTCTTTTCCAAGCACCCCGTCCGGATTGTAAACCTGATCCGTTGTTCCTGTTGTAGTAATAGTCGAAGTTGTTGTCGTTACATCCATTGCCGCTCTCCTTATACGTATTGGGGGATTATAATTTCAAGAGATTCATAAAAATCAGGAACCTCTTCACTCTTGAGATAACCGCTATCACTGTTTTGCCACTGCCGCTGTCCCTGTTTCTGCTGATTCATGTTGAACTGCATCTGCACATCGGTAAAGCCCATCGATACAAGCTGGCTTTTGAGTTCATTGCCCTGCGTAGCCATCACACCGATAGCGGTCGGGTTCGAATGGACCTGGATATGAAGGTTGTTTCCACGGCTTACGAGCGTCACCTCTACGCTTCCGAGGTCTTTGGGATCAAGGGATAGCTGCATACGCGTAAAGGGGGGCTTGTAGTTCTCTACCTGCTCCCGGAGGCTTTGCGCGAAATGGCGTACCGTAACTTTGGCATCGGCAATCTTCTGACTCAGAGCCTCTGCCGCTTTTGCCTTCTGCTCGATACCGCCGAGTTCTGGCCTGTCGTCTATCTCCGGCTCTATTTCATTCTGGCCTGATGTTCTCTGCCGCAACTGGTCCGTTGCCGCATTAACCCTATCTTCATCTGTAACGCCGCTAATCGGAGCCTTTTTTGACACCATTCTCTCCAGTCCGGAGAGCAGCTTTATCAGGTCGGTATCTCCGCCCTCAATCCCCGCCGCAGGCTTTTTGTTCACTCTATCCGTATCTTCGTTACTTCCCGGAAGCTGTCGTAGGGGCAGGCCGCCTTTTTGCTCTTTTTCCGTTCCGCCAAGCGCCAGCCGAGGCTTCTCTGCTTTGTTCAAGCGCTCCAAAACCCCGGCTGCGCTACCGGATATGTGCTCCGTTTGCTGAAGGATCACCGAAGAAGGCAGCGGTACGCTATTTTTCGGTACATTCTCTTTTTTGTCAGGTTTTTCGACCGTAAGCTCTATGTTGAGAGGCTTCAGTCCATGGCGCTCGGCCAGACCTATCAACTCCTTAATATCCTTTGAACTGCGGAAGTCGTGAACCGCCTCCCTCTCCTTGTCGCTCCGCTCAAGGAGAGCAGCGGAGACGATGCCGGCATAACGTACTCTTTTCTCGGCCGAGATTTCGTTTGCACCTTCGCCGGATCTCTGGTAGTCCTGAACCTGCCGGGGGATTATGGAGGAGAGTTTCTCCGAAGCAACTCTCTTTTCCGTACCTTTTGCAACGCTGTTTCCAGCCTCTCCCGAAGCAGGAGTGTTTTTTGTGAATTTCTCCTCATCGATATCTATTTGCAAAGGCGGAACAGGGTTGTTACGGAATCCATCTTTCCGGATGGTTCCATCTCTTTTTTCATCTTCCAAAACACCCTTTTCCAGATTTTTCCCGAGTTTGTCGAGAAGCGACTGAAGACTCTTCGGGTCGGCCTCGTCGCTTTGCAGAAGCTGTAGAAGCTCTTTGAAGAGCCCCGGATCCTTTTCGGATGCCGGCAGCTTGCCTGAAACGGTATCCAGCTCTTCTAGCTTCGCCAGCAGCGGCATTGGAGATAGAGAGGTCATCTATAGCCTTTCACCGGAAGTATTATCGATTTTTTAAAATCAAGCAATATCCGTTCCTTTAACTCTGTTTTGAGCCGGAAGAGTGAAATCCTTGAGAAAAAGCAGGATGCCATTGTCGGAGATTTAAAAAATACCTGCAGAGTCTCATCATGTGTCTCTTTTTTTCCCGGAAGTGAAGGTAGGTTCTTAGAGAAAATCTCCGGCGTTCCCGGCTGCAATCCTCTTTTTGACTCTAAAAAAGATATATTATGAACTCTTTTTGGATATAATGCGCGAAATACTACACTTCTACTAGGACTACACACATATGCAAAACATAAGAAATATCGCCGTAATCGCCCACGTCGACCACGGTAAAACTACGCTCGTAGACGGCCTCCTGCAGCAGTCCGGAACGTTCGAGGCGCACAAAGAGGTCGCCGAGCGTGTGATGGATAGCAACGACATAGAGCGGGAGCGCGGCATTACGATACTCTCCAAGAATACCGCGATCCGATACAACGACTACAAGATCAACATCATAGATACACCAGGCCACGCCGACTTCGGAGGTGAAGTGGAGAGGGTTCTGAAGATGGTTGACGGGGTTCTTCTTCTTGTCGATGCCCAGGAGGGTGTAATGCCTCAGACCAAATTCGTTTTGAAGAAGGCGATAGAGCTCGGTCTGCGGCCGATAGTGGTCGTGAACAAGATAGACAAGCCCGCCGCGGAGCCCGAAAGGGTCGTTGACGAGGTATTCGACCTACTGGTAGCGCTTGAAGCGAACGAGACCCAGCTCGACTTTCCGGTTCTCTACGCCGCCGCCAGGGACGGCTACGCCAAATGGAACATGGATGACGAAAACAGCGACCTGACTCCGCTTTTCGAGGCGATTTTAGAGTATGTGCCCGCCCCTGACGGGAGTGCCGAAAATACCCTGCAGACACAGGTTTTTACACTCGACTACGACAACTATGTCGGTCGTATCGGTATCGCACGAATATTCAACGGCCGTATCAAAGCCGGGGAGCAGGTGCTTCTGGCGAAAAGCGACGGCGAACATAAAAAGGGCCGTATCAGCAAGCTCATCGGCTTCCTGGGCCTGGAGCGTATCGAGATAGATGAGGCGGAAGCTGGCGATATCGTGGCGATTGCCGGGTTCAACGAGATTGATGTGGGTGACACCGTTACCGACCCCAACGATCCGCAACCTCTAGATCCGCTCCATATAGAGGAGCCGACACTTTCGGTTGTCTTCAGCGTAAACGACGGTCCGTTCGCCGGCCGTGAAGGTAAGTTCGTAACGGCCAACAAGCTCAAAGAGCGTCTTGAAAGGGAGATGGAGACAAATATTGCGATGCGTCTCGAGCAGATGGGTGAAGGGAGCTTCAAGGTCTCCGGCCGCGGGGAGCTGCAGATATCGATTCTGGCTGAAAACATGCGTCGTGAAGGGTATGAGTTTCTCATCTCCAGACCCGAAGTCGTCATAAAAGAGGAGAACGGTGTGCGTCTCGAGCCCTATGAGCATCTTGTTATCGACACACCCGAGGAGTTCAGCGGCTCCGTCATAGAGAAGCTGGGACGCAGAAAGGCGGAGATGACCTCTATGAACCCTATGCCAGACGGTACCACGAGGATAGAGTTCGAGATTCCGGCACGCGGGCTTATCGGTTTCAGGACCCAGTTCCTGACAGACACCAAAGGCGAGGGGATAATGAACCACTCGTTTCTCGCCTACCGCCCCTTCGTCGGAAATGTCGAACACCGTGCGAACGGCGCCCTGATCTCGATGGAGAACGGAAAGGCATTGGGCTACTCGCTCTTCAACCTCCAGGAGCGCGGCACTCTCTTCATAAAGCCGCAGACTGAAGTGTATGTCGGCATGATCATAGGCGAGCATGCGCGGCCCAACGACCTGGAGGTCAATCCGATAAAGGGCAAGAAGCTCTCCAATGTCCGCTCATCCGGGGCGGATGACGCCATCGTCCTCGTGCCGCCGCGCGAGATGAACCTCGAACGTGCGATGGAGTGGATAGAGGAGGATGAGCTCGTGGAGGTCACCCCCGAAAATATCCGTATCCGCAAGCGCTATCTGGATCCGCATGTCAGGAAGAGGATGGAGAAGCAGAAGAAGTAGCGAAGACCGTTTTTACTTCCGCTTATCACTAGATCTCCGGGCGAGGCCCGCAAGAGGGCGGGACTCTGTAGCCCCCCGCCCTTACATACAAAATTTTGCGTAATGTCGATATACTTACAGAACCCATCTAACGGAGTCCGCTATGATGCAGTTTCTGATCGCCGCCGCTATTGTTTTACTCATCGGTGTTCTTATCTATAACACACTCGTATCCAGAAGAAACCAGTGTGACAACATATTCGCAACTATCGACGCTCTTTTGAGAAAGCGCTACAACCTCATCCCGAATCTCGTGACACTTATGAAAGAGTCGATGAAATATGAGAAGGGACTTCTCGAAAAGGTTACGGAGCTTAGAGCGAAAGCGATGCAGCAGGATCTTACGCCTGAACAGAAGATGGCCATAGCCGACGAGTTGACACAGCCTCTGCACGGAATCATGGTGGCTGTCGAGAACTATCCGGAGCTCAAGGCGAATGAAAACATCGTGCAGCTCATGAGATCCATAAACGAAATAGAGGAGCAGATAGCGGCGGCCAGGCGAGCTTACAACCAGGCGGTTACAGACTACAACAATGCACGCGAAATGTTCCCCTCCTCTCTAATTGCCAACCGGTTCAGCTTCGAACCCAGGCCGCTCTTCGAGATTCCGGAGACCGAACGTGAAAATATAGATATCAAAGAGCTTCTGAAGCGGTAATCGCCAGATGCCGGTCAGAGCCTCGGATCTTCTAGACTTCTATTACGATGAGCTCTATCCGAGGCTGCAGAAGCTTGAGGAGGAGAGAAAAAGTGCCGCCAAAAAGGTCGTTGCCTCTTCGGCTCTCATAGTCGTTGCGACACTGCTCTTCCTCTATTACAGCGGCGGTGAGTATCTTGTCGAGACCGGTATTACCGCCTTTGCGGCGGGCGGTTTTGCGTTTAGATGGTTTATCTCCGGGTATCGCAGGAGATTCAAAAAGAGAGTTTTAGGCGAACTGGTAGCGAGTATCGACCCTACTCTCGTCTACAACCCTGTCGGGGGGATTCCCCGCGAAATTTTCGTTATGAGCGGCCTTTTCGATACAGATATAGACTTCTACCGCGGAGAAGATCTGATAAGAGGGAGAATCGGAGAGACTCCCATAGAGTTCAGTAATCTGACCGTTCAGAGGATTGTGGAGGATTCGAAAGGGCGTAAATACAAAGAGACCGTTTTCAGCGGCACATTCATCGTGACCGAATTTCATAAACACTTCCAAAAACCGGTGCTGATCTATCCCGACCTGGCGGAGAAGTATTTCGGTGTGGCGGGAAGCTGGGTGCAGGGCATGGTAAGCTCCGGACTCGTCCGCATGGACAGCCCGGCCTTCGAGAAGGAGTTCAAGGTCTACTCGGAAGATCCCGTAGAGGCGCACTACCTTCTGACTCCCGTAATCATGGAGAGGCTTGTGGAGCTGAGAAGAGAGGCCGACGCTCCGGTCTACATCTCCTTCAGATACAACAGGCTCTTCATAGCAATAAAAAACGGCGGCAAATGGTTCGAGCCCGTACTATTCAAATCCCTCCTCTCCTTGGATGTTTTCAGAGGTTATATAGAAAATCTTAATCTAATTCTTAGTATTGTAGAGGAGCTGAATCTAAACCGCAGAATCTGGAGCAAGGAGTGAGAGATGAAAAATGCCTTTATTAGAGCGATGCACTATCGCCACGCCTGTAAACTCTTCGACGAAAACAGAGAGATCGGGAAGAGTGAGATGGAGGCTGTTTTGGAGTTCGGCCGTCTGAGTCCGTCATCCTTCGGTATGGAGCCGTGGAGGTTTCTCGTTGTGAGGGATCGAAAGCTCAAAGAGAGTCTGCAGCCCCTCTGTTGGAATCAGCCGCAGATAACGACATGCAGCGACCTGGTCATTATAAAGTCGATAGTCGCGCCGCTGGCGCCGGGGAGTGAATATAGCAGAAGTATGCTCTCGAGACGGGACCTTCCGAAGGAGAAGATCGAGGCATACTTCAAGATCTATGATGACTTCTCGGCCCACAAGCTGGCGACGGAAGGGCTCTTTTGCTGGAGTTCGCGCCAATGCTACATAGCCGCGGCCAATATGATGACAGGTGCCGCGATGATGGGCATAGACAGCTGCCCGATAGAGGGTTTCGAGAAGGAGAAGGCGGAGGCGCTTCTGGATATCGATCCGGCCCATGAGGAGCTGGCCCTTATGGTCGCTTTCGGATACAGGGTCAACGAGGCGCCCGAGAAGATAAGGCTGCCTCTGGATGAGATAGTGGAGTATCGCTAGAAGTCCCAGACCGCCCCTATGAAGAATCCTTCGATATCTACATCGGTACTGGTGTTTTCGACGTCGTCGAGCTTGATCTTCTGTGAACGGTAGCCCGCTTCGAGCCCAAGGCCCATTGCGAACTCGTATCTGACATCCGCCTGAAGGTCGTAGAGTGTACTGCCGTCGTAGGTTACGTAGCTCCCTTCCGCCCCTACGGAGAGCCCTCCCAGGGTGGGAATCGGCACTCTTACGTTACCGTAGAGCATCGGGAAAACTCCTGTAAACTCCGTTTTATCCCTTATGCCGGTAGTCAGGCTCTTTATATCGACATACCCGTCGATATATCTTGCGGTAAGTCCCAGATCGAAATCGAGACCGGTATCCACTATTTCGTAGTAGAATGTGGCGTCGTAGCTGTCGAGCTGAGTCTCCGTGTGGACCCTCTCTCCGCCTGTAAAGGTGATGCCGCCGAAGCTGAAACTCTTCGTTATCGATCCGTCACCGCTGCTTCTGTTCTGCGTGAATGCAAGCCTTATATTGGGAAGCACGGGAACAGGGTGCTCTATTTTGGCTCTGAGGTATAGCTCGCTTCTGGTGTCCAGGTTAAGATCGCTGTCGAGATCGATCTTGTCCGAGCCGGTCGGATACTGAACCCATCCGCTAGGATCGTGGTTCCATCCTCCTGCAGCGACCTCCCCTCCTATGGTATCTGCATTGGCGGCAGCGGCTGCGAAAAAGAGCAGTGCGGATGCTGCGACAGAAAATCTTTTCTTCATATTTTATCCTTTGAGTGATGTTAAGTGTTCTCCCAAACCGCCCTGAGCCATGAAATCGCAGATTTCGGCGATGTTACTCTTGCTGTGTAGCATCGGCTTTTGGGCCTGCGGGTCGGTTCTGTAATGAAATATCGGCAAAATGCGCCCCGATATTATACTCCGGACTTTTTATACCGGGATGAACGCTCCTTTAACAGAATCAAAAAAGCGGCAAAAGCTATGAGAGATTCGGCCAAAAAGAGGTTTTCTCCATATAGCTGTCCCGCTACGATCGCCCCGACGAAGCCTCCGAGGCCGTAAGAAATTCCGAGGAAAAACTGCTGCGCCAGCGCTTTTTGGCGATAGAGCGTATATAGAAGCGTAATGGCCGCACTGTGGTAGAGAGCGAAGCTGAGAGCATGGAGACTCTGTGCCAGAAAGGTGACGGGCAGAGAGTCCGGAAAGAGCCACAGAAGAAGCCACCTGAGTGATGTGGCGAATATTGTGACTCTAAGCACCGTAAGAAGATTTCTGTGCAGGAGGGGGCCCTGGAAGTAGAGCATTACAATTTCGCAAAGCACTCCGAAGCTCCAGAGCCGGCTGGTCATCTCCAGGCTTATACCGTGGGCCGTTTCGTAGATGGTAAAAAAGTTGTAGAAGCCGCCGAAGCTTACCTGCATCAGAAAAAAGCTGAGCCAGAGCGGCCAGTAGCGCATAACGGAGAAGCTCTCCCCGCTTTCGGACGGAGCTCTCCTCTCCCCGGCGCCGTGGGATATATAGACTACCGCAGCACCGCTCAAGGCGGTAAGAATCGTCGTGGCGGCAAGGTAGTGAAGGGCGTCTGTCGGAGTCTCCAGCACTTTGCCGAGCCAGAGCGCTATGATCATGAAGCCTATCGAGCCGAAGAGTCTCGACCTGCCGTAGATATGCCTGCTGAGAATTTCGAGTGCGCGTGCCTCCACGAAAGGGAGTGAAATGCTTATGGAGGCTCCGAAGAGAAGGTTGACCGCAAGAAGCGGCCAGAAAGAGTCGAGAGCCGGATAGAAGAGAAGAACCGATGCCGACAGGACGGCCAGCGAAACGGAGAAGCTCTTCTCGTCCAGCCTGACATGTTTCAGAAAGAAGAATGGGACTACGAACCTCATAAGTGGAGCCGCCGAAAGGAGCAGGCCTATCTCTGCGCTGCCGTAGCCGGCCATCTGGAGGGCTTTCGGGAAGAAGATGACATATACGCCGATAATCGCGAAATAGAAGAGGTAGAATGCGGAGATTCGCAGAAACATACCGTCGGCTCCGCTTTAGGGTTTGTGGATTATACAGGTTCCGGATACGAGGTCCTGGAGCCCCTCTTTCCCTTTCATGATGAACGGAAGTATGAGTCCGAAAATAGAAAGTATCGCCGTCTGCATCATCACGTAGCGCAGAAAGCACTTCAGCCAGCCCGGCTTTTCATTGCCGTTTTGCGGATCTACCAGGTACAGGTCGTAGGCTTTCATACCGGGAGTCTGGGCTTTGAGTCTCCACAGCATCAGGACTATGGCCATATGTACGACGATGATGTAGAACCACCCTTCGGCCAGGTGCTCCCTGAACCCCTCTCTGCTCCCCATGATGAGGTATACGATTATGTAGAGAATCGGCATGGTTATCATGAATGTGTCTGTCAGGAAGGCCTTTAGGCGCAGCCCTACCGGTGCGCAGGCGGGGTGTTGACCCTCTTTTGGGCTCTCTTCCCGCTTTTTCGGAGTTTCGGCTCTACCCTGCTTGACATCTCTCCAGCGGCTCATCTCTCTCCTCAGTTACCGCGGCTGCCCGGTTTTACAGCTTCGCTCCCCGCTTTGCACATGGGGCACTCTTCGGGCGGGTACATCGGAAAGTCGAAATCCGCCAGTGCGAAAAAGGGTCTGTTCTCGGGGAGTCTGCAGTTCGGCTTGCGCTCTATGCCGCTACCCTCGCGTCGGCAGAAACCGCGGTTTGCCAGTGCGGCGAAGCCGACCACTTCGGCTCCCAGCCGTTCAACCTCGGCGGCGGCCTCCATGGCCGAGCCGCCTGTAGTTATGATATCTTCGCAAATGAGCACCTTTTCGCCTTCGCTCACTTCGAACCCTCTTCGAAGGGTCATCTTGCCGTCGACCCGCTCGGTGAAGATATATCTGCATCCGAGAGCCGATGCGAGTGCGAACCCGGCGATCAGCCCCCCTATCGCCGGAGAGCAGACAGTATCGACCTCGAGTCCGTACTCTCTGATCTGTTTTGCCAGCTCGTTCGCCAGCAGCTCAGCTGTTTTGGGGTCTTCAAGCACCTTGGCCGACTGAAGGTAGTACTCGGAGTGGTTGCCGCTGCTGAGCTTGAAGTGGCCGTGCAGAAGCGCATCGGCATCCATATAGATCTTTTTTATATCCACAATCAGACCTTCAGTACTTCCGCTTCTTTGGCTTTTACAAGCTCGTCGACCTTCTTGACATATTCGTCGGTGATCTTCTGAATCTGATCGTGTCCCCTCTTCTCTTCATCTTCGGTTATCACTTTCTCTTTTGCGAGTCTCTTTATCTTGTCGTTGGCGTCACGGCGTATGTTTCTGATGGCCACTTTCGCCTTCTCGCCCATCGCCTTGGCCTGCTTGGCGCTCTCCTGGCGCTGTTCGACCGTCATCGGCGGGAAGAAGAGTTTTATGGTTTCGCCGTCGTTGTTGGGGTTTACTCCTATGTTTGCCTGCTGTATGGCGTGCTCTATCTCGGGAAGCAGGTTCTTCTCCCAGGGGCTTATGGTTATCGTCTGTGCATCCGTGGCTATGACGCTTCCCACCTGGTTCAGAGGTGTCGGGGTGCCGTAGTAGTCTACCTTTATGTTGTCGACGATGTGTGTCGAAACGCGTCCGGTTCTTATCGTGGAAAAATCTTTTTTAAGAACCTCGAGGCTCTTTTCCATATGCTCTCTTGCATATTCGTAAACTTCGTTAAGCTCTTCCATAACTCTCTCCTTACGGTTTAACCAATATTTTTGTCGATATTCTATCTTTTTCAAGCTTTAAAATGAGACGGCTTCTGCGGTTTTTCAGTTCAAGACCCAAAGAGGTGTCGACTTCTCCACCCTTCAGCTCGACTCTTTGCCAGCCGTAGCCGGTGAGGTAGAGCCACCCTCTCTTCGCTCTCTTATCGGATGTTTTTATGCGGACCCTTTCGACCACTCCTCCTTCGGGCCACTCTTTCGGCTCCAGCCACTCGGCCTTCAGAAATTCTATTTTCAGTTTCTGCTTCAGGTCGGGATCTCCTGTAAGTGCGATTCTGTCGAGATCCATGGGGTCTGACTCTTCGGATACGGCCCCTACATTCTGGTTGAAAATAGCGTCGAAGCCGAAGCTCTCGGCCAGGGCTTTGACCCGGTCGTCGTACTCCCCGTAGGGGTAGGCGAAATAGCGCGGTCTCATGCCGAGCCTCTTTTCTATCAGCTCGAGCCCTTTTTCGAAATCTTTTTTCAGAAATTCGTCACTCTTGGAGACCATATGAGGGTGTGTATGGGAGTGGAAGCCTATCTCCCCGTATCTCATGCTCTCTCTTATCTGCTCCCAGCTCATGTAGTCCCCGTAGCCGTTTTCGGTGCCGCGGGTGTATACGAAGAGGGTGAAGGGGTATCCGTACTCTCTGAAGAGGGGAAGGCCGTTGTCGTAAAAGCTTCTGAAGCTGTCGTCTATGGTCAGGGCGACCCAGCTGTCGGGTATCTTTTCACCCTTCCTTAGTGCTTCGACCAGGCGGCTGAGCGGGACAACTTCGTAGCCGTGCTCCCTGAAGTAGTCGAACTGCTCTCTCAAAACTTCTATGGTTGTATCAGTAGAGGGGTAGCGGGTATCGCCGAAGCGGTGGTAAACGAATATGTGGGCGTCGGCCAGGAGGGTTACGGCCAGAAGCCACAGCCCCAGGAGCGGACGCATTATTTTTCCGCCGGAGCCTGCGGAGCGGCCGGAGCCGAAGGTGCTGTAGGCAGAGCGGGTGCGGAGGGGACGGCCCCGCTCTGGGTTTTGATGGTATCTACCACCGATTCGTTGTGGGTTTTGTTGTAGAGGTATCCCAGAACAATGGTGTTGAGAACGAAAACGAGCCCGACCGTGAACGTCGCTTTCACAAGAAAACCGGCCGGCCCTTTGGCACCGAATACCGATTCGTTGGAGCCGCTGTATGCCCCGAGACCTATGGAGGAGCTCTTCTGAAGCAGTACCAGGACAGTCAGTATGACCGTCAAAACAATCTGTGTAACAAACAAAGCGGTGATCATTTTATGAAATCCTTCTTTAACAGACCTCTTTTTGCTACGGCTTTGTAGTGCGGGGTCGCAAAAGGCCGCCAAAGCCGGCCCCTGGGGGCGGAAGTCTTTTTATATCGAAAAATGCGCCGAAAAACCTTGAGTTAAGTATACGACGACTTCTGTTCAGCAAACTCTATTGGAAGTTTGGGGATAATTAGCGCGATATTATATCCAAATTGAAAGTCAATATGCAACCACACAGAGAGTTCCGGCGATTCGCCTCTGATTACGGGCGCTACAGCCTCATACAGGACCGGGTGGCCAAAGCACTGGCCGGCAAGATAGGGAAGCCCTTCGCGAGAGTAGTGGACCTCGGATGCGGCAGCGGAGGCTTCTTCAGGGCATATGAACATCCGTTCACCAGGTATCTCGCCGTAGATATATCCGACGAGATGCTCGAACTGCACCCGGAGGCTCCCGGGGTCGTAAAGATGAGAGGGGATTTCGACGATCCGGAACTTTTCGGCAGGCTTGCGGAGAGCGATTTCGACCTGCTGGTCTCTTCGTCGGCACTTCAGTGGAGCAGAGATCTCGACTTGGTACTTCGGCGCATCGCCGCGCTGGGCAGGCCGAGCGCATTCGCCATATTCACCTCCGGCACGTTCGAGACTCTGCACAAAACGGCAGGTATAAGCTCTCCGATACGCACCAAAGAGGAGACGATAGCCGCCTTGGAGAAAAACTTTGATGCAGAAATTGATATTTTAAGATATGAACTATACTTTGAAGATAGCCTCTCGATGTTGCGTTACATAAAACGCAGCGGGGTTAGCGGCGGAAAGCGGCGGCTAACCTATGCTCAGACGAAAAAAGTTCTGCAGGACTATAGACTTCCCTATCTGGAGTTCGAAGTGGTGAGAGCGGTTACGGGCACCTGACTTTACGCAAAATTTGTCAGCCCGGGTATTTGAGTGGAAAAATTTCGTTCAAACTTTATATTTTTTGAAAAACTCCTCGAAATCTCCGGAGCTCATAGGCTTTGCGAAGAGATATCCCTGGATCGTGTCGCATCCGTGCTGCTCCAGGAACTTGAGCTGCTCGCCGCTTTCGACACCTTCGGCGATAGTCTCTTTTTCCAATCTTTTCGCCATCGCTATGATCGCGTCGACTATGGCTGCATCTTCACCGTTCTCCGGAAGTCCGCTGATGAAAGAGCGGTCTATCTTGAGCGCGTAGACGGGCAGCCTCTTGAGATAGCTCAAAGATGAGTAGCCCGTTCCGAAGTCGTCGATAGCCGAGAGGATTCCGTGCTCTTTGAGAAGGGCCAGGCCCCTCTCCATCTGCGGAAGACTCTCCATTATTACCGACTCTGTTATCTCCAGATGAAGAAGAGAGGGGTCGATTCCCGAGTTTTTCACTGTATCCAGCAGTTTCTCGAAGAACGAACTGTCCCGGGATATCTGTTTGGCTGAGA
The DNA here is from genome assembly GCA_003945285.1 of Hydrogenimonas sp. Taxonomy (NCBI): domain Bacteria; kingdom Pseudomonadati; phylum Campylobacterota; class Epsilonproteobacteria; order Campylobacterales; family Hydrogenimonadaceae; genus Hydrogenimonas; species Hydrogenimonas sp. The sequence continues at coordinate 2,174,760 of AP019005.1, read as the reverse complement.
TGTTGATCGCGATAGATATCGGAATATTTATGCCGTTTTCGGACCATCTTTTGATCTGCCGGCACGCCTCTTCTATTATCCACGCCCCGACTCTCTCTATGAGTGAGCTCTCTTCCAGTATGGGGATGAACTCACCGGGAGATACCAACCCTCTTTCGGGATGGTTCCATCTTATCAGTGCTTCGGCACCCGTTATCTTTTTCGAGCCGCTCGAGATCTGCGGCTGGTAATATAGCTCGAATTCGCTGTTTTCGTAGGCTTTGAAGAGTTCGTTTTGGAGGCGTATTTTCGACTGCACTTCGCTGTTCATCTCTTCCGAGTAGAATACGTAGCAGTTGCCGCCCTGTTTTTTTGCCCTCTCCAGAGCCGCCTCCGCGGCAGCTATTATCTCGTCCGGCAGGTGTGAATCTTTCGGGAACAGCGCGACGCCGATGCTGATGCTCATATATATCTCCGCTCCGTCTATCTGAACGGGGTGTTGGGATATGGCGGAGATCTCTTTTACCAGCTCCACAATCTGCTCCCTGTTTTTGATATCGAAAAAGAGAATCGAAAATTCGTCGCTGCCGAAGCGGGCCAGTTCGTCCTGGGGGCGGATGAGGGTTTTCAGTTCTCTTGCCACCTTCATCACCAGCTTGTCCCCGAATCCGAATCCGTAACTGTCGTTTATGTATCGCATCTGATCTATATCTACAAGTACCGCCGCAAAGACCTCTTTTTTGTAATTTGCGCTCTGAACGGCCATATCGAGCCTCGCCTTGAAGAGGTGGCGGTTCGGGAGCCGGGTAAGAAGGTCGAAGTTGGTCAGGAACTCTACCCTCTCTTTGTGTTCTAGGGTGGTTACCGCATAGGAGATATCGTCGGCTATCTCTTTGAAAAGTCTTATCTCTTCATCACCGAAAAAATCGGCCTCGATCGTGTATATCTTCATTATGGCCCTTATCTCCGCTCCGCTGTGGAGGGGGATTCCTATCTTTTCACGATCATGCCAGATAGGTATCGTGAGCTTCTCCTCGCCGGATCCGTTACTGATACACTCCCTGCACTTTCTGTATCCGTCACGCTTGAGCTGCTTTACCACTTCGCTTATGTCGCTTTTGCCGGATACCTCCAGCGCCTCTTTTATGTTCTCGTAGAAGTATGAGGTATCGGAGTATGCTACGGGCTCTACCTCTGACTCATTTTTCAGTTCCGCTATCCAGGCGAATTTGAACCCGCCCTCCTCTACGATTATCCTGCAGATATTCTGGTAGAGTTCGGCCTTGGAGGTGGTCCGTATAATCTGCTCATTGACTGCACTCAGCACCCTGTAGAGCCTGTTGAGGCGGCTAAGTTTCTTTTGAGAGCTCAACCTGTCGGTAATATCCCTGACCACTTTTACTATGAACCTCTCTTCATCCAGCCGGTACTGTGAATATGTATCTTCGACAGGGATATACTCGTCGTTTTTGCTGTTGAGCAGATATATCTCCGGAATCAGGCCGAAATCTCTCTCTTTCGCTTCCGCCAGTGTCCTCGTAACGATTTTTCTGAACTCGGGAGGGTGAAGAATGAATACTTCGCTGCCGAGAAGCTCCTCTCTTGAGAGACCAGTCATATTCTCTATTCGGCGGTTCACCTCCACGATTTTGTCGGTATCGGCATTGATTACAACCATACCGTCATGCATGGCATCTAGAACAGTTCTGTAGGTTTGGGCCAATCTCCTGTATCTGTTGCTCTCTTCATGTTCGAAACCCCTGGCGACTATGGAGAGCTCCAGAAGCTGAATGCGGTTGAGCAGCGTGCAGAGTTGTGCACTCTTCTCTTTGCCGTACTCTTCGGATAGAATGGCTTCCGTTACCGCCTTGAAAAGAGAGGAGAATATGGAGCAGACCTCTTCAAGGTTCAACCCGGCATCCATCAGCGAGTAGATTACGGCTATACGGTTTTCAACGGACTCCTCATCCAGCCGTCTCTCGAAGATGTCGGCCAGATAGCTGCCGATACTCTCCGTCAGGCCGCGAGGCAGCTCCTCTCTCCTCTTTTTTGAAAGCAGCCCCTTCGTCTGCTCTGCAAAAAGCCCGGCGAGCCTCTCTCTGTATCTGCCCGCTATACGCGCCAACTCTCCCGAAACTCCGCTCTCTCCGTTCTGAATGTCGAATAGAGCCGATATCTGTTCAATCTCTTGTCGGGATATCTCCAGTGCTCTCATATCCATAAAACTCCCTGGCCCACTCCAAAGTTGAATGGTGATATAGACTTGGGTTTTTAACCGAACCCGATTATTAATAATAGCAAAAAATAGCTCAGCCGTAAAACTTTCCGACTCTCTAGCAATGCAGCAGAACTGTCGCGCGAAGTTCGTATCTGATAGATTATAAAAATATCGGCACTTTGCCGGAGCGGTTAAAGTACAAGATGATAGAATAGGGAAGATGAGACAAAAGGGTGGTATAGGAATGGGATGGAGAGAGAAGCTGGAGAGGGTCGTAGGAGTCAACTCATATACGCATAACAAAGCGGGCGTCGACAGAGTGGGAGATATCTTCGCCTCGTGGCTGGAAGAGATAGGGCTGGAGAGAAAGAGGTTCGAAAGGGAGTTGATAGGCGACCATCTGCTCTTCTGTTCGGAAAAAACGCCGAATAGGGAGAAGATACTTCTTCTGGGCCACCTGGATACGGTATTTCCCCCGGGCTCTTTCGAGGGCTTCGAAGAGGATGAAGAGTGGGTATACGGGCCCGGTGTGTGCGACATGAAGGGCGGCAATATAGTGGCGCTCGAAGCGCTGAGGGGTCTCTATGAAGAGTTCGGGCGCATCGAGGATATCGACTTTCTTCTGGTCAGCGACGAGGAGACGGGAAGCGACGACTCGAGGCAGCTTACCCGGGATCTGGCGAAAGAGTATGACAAGTGCTTCGTGTTCGAAGCGGCAGGTCCGCAGATGGAGGTGGTGGTTGGCCGCAAGGGGATAGGCACGTTCGAAATAGCGATCGAAGGAAAGGGTGCGCACGCCGGGACATCCTACGACAAGGGGTGCGACGCCAACCTGGAGGCGGCGCTGAAACTTCAGAAGCTCGTCTCGCTGACCGATTTCAAAAAGGGCTCTACGGTCAATGTCGGCAGGATGGAGGGGGGCGTAGGCGCCAATACGATCAGCCCCCACGCGAAACTGCTGCTGGAGCTGCGGTATGCCGACAACAGGGAGCGTGAGAGGCTGCTTTCGGCCCTCGACGAGATCGTAGGCAGTTCATACGTAGAGGGTACGTCCGCAAGGCTGGGCGGCTCGATTCAGCGTGACGTCATGGAGCCGAACGCCTGGCAGAGGGAGCTTGTGGAGTCGATGGAGCGGATCGCCGGAGTGAAGATAGGGACCGAGATGCGCGGCGGTGTCAGCGACGCCAATATTGTCGCTTCCGCGGGCGTGGTGACCCTGGATGGACTCGGCCCCTACGGGGACGGCGACCATACGCTGAAAGAGAGGGCCCTGAAAAGGAGTTTCGAAGAGAGGATAGAGCTGATGAGGAAGGTTCTTGCATACCATCAAAAGAGAGGAGTGATCTGTGGCTAGAAAGAGACGGGTAGGGATATGGATGTACCGAAACGGGGGCGGTGAGAGGATCGAGAAGAAAATTGTAAAAAAACTCAGGGAGCGGGGAATAGAGAGCATTACCGGGCTGAATCTGCGCGACGCCTACGTAAAGAGCAGCCATATCCGCTGCCACGGAATAAATATGGATAAGCTCGATCTCTTTTTCAGCTATAATGCCGGTGAGCAGACACAGTATCAGATGTATCTCTACAGGGTGCTCAACCGTATGATTCCCTGCATCAACAACTACGACTCCTTCGAACTTAGTGAAGACAAGTTCCAGACCAGTTACCTGCTTAGAAACAGCGGTGTCAATACACCGGATTTCAGGCTATGCCACAGGGACGACTCCAAGAGGCTTAAGAAGTTCATCAGGAGCTGGAAGCAGATGGTCTACAAGCCGACAGACGGATGGGGCGGAGTCGGCCTTACCAAGATAGACAACGAAGCGACACTCGATACGCTGCTGCCCTTTTTGAACCAGATGGATCTTCGCTTCTTCTACGTGGAGAAGTTTATAGACTACGACCGCACCGACTACCGTGTGGATATTGTAGACGGCGAGTTCGTCGGCTGCTACGGCCGAAAAGCGGGCGGTACCGACTGGCGTACGAATATCACCAGCGGCGGAAGCGTATTTCTGCGTGAACCGGAAGAGGAGGTTGTCGATCTTGCCAAAAGGGCCGCAAAGATTGTCGGGCTTGAGATAGCGGGCGTTGACATCATATATGACAGAAAGAGAAAAGAGTACCTGGTACTGGAGGTCAACGGAATCCCGGCATTCGCCACACCCGAACAGGAGAAGGCGGGGCTCGACTTCAATGACAGAAAGATAGAGAAGATTGTCGATCTGATTGACAGGAAAACTGCAACCGGACGGTAACAGAGTTTTAATAGACTCCGAAAAAATTATATACAAGGATATAAAAAGATGGCCAAAAAGAGCAAACTTCCGAAGCTGGGACTGCTGTACCTCGACTACGTTTTGAGGTTTTTCGACAGATCGAACTTCAAAGGGTGGCCCGACAAGATAGAGCATGTGGTCTACCACTGGGGCAACGACAAGAAGAGGTTTATAGAGGAGGTGAAAAAGAAGAAGATCGATATTCTGATCGGAAATATTCCAGCCACCGCATACGAGACCTTCAGGGAGATAGCGAAAGAGCTTCCACACGTCCGTTTCGTCCCCTCCCTGGAGACGCAGTTCCCCAACAAGAGCAAGGAGAACGTTACGCTCTTTTGCGAAAAGCACAACCTCTCGCACCCGAAGACAAAGATATTCTACGACCGTGAAGAGGGTTACCGCTACCTCGAAGAGTGCGACTATCCGGTGATAATAAAGCGGAGCTACGGACCCTCCAACTACGGCGGCTACTATGTCCACAAGGTCAAAACCGAAGAGGAGGCCAAAAAGCTCTTCGATGAGAAGAGGTATATGCCTATGTATATACAGGAGTGCATTCCGCTGCGGGCCGACATACGGGTGATGCTCATCGGCCACAAGCCTGCGTGCGCCTTCTGGAGAGTGGCAGGGGAGGATATGGACCTTACCAACACTTCGCAGGGCGGCTATATGACCTACGAAGGGGTGCCTATGGGTGCGCTGGAGCTGGCGGTCGAGGCATCGAAAGCGGCGAAGGCCGAATACTGGGCCTGTGATATAGCTGAATATGACGGAAAGTACTACATACTCGAGTGCGCTACCGCTTTCGCCGCATTCCCATACTTCCGTGACTGGATAGGCCAGTATCTAATGTGGGACTTCTCGGAGGGGCGTTTTGAGAAGCCCCACGTGCCGCTCTACAGCTGGGAAGAGCTCGGCAAGATAGACTCCTCTCTTCTTAGAACCATGCGCCACATAGGTTTCAGCAGGTACACCCCCTCTACGGACGGTGCATACTATGTAAACGACAGGGAGGGCAGATGGGATATGGAGCTGGCCGAAGAGAGCCTCCCCGAAGATATACCGGACGATTCGCATCTTCACGGGCGCATAGAGAGTGAAGAGGATCTGCCGGAGGCTGTCCTCGAAGAGTCGAGAAGCGGCGAGAAGGTTCGCGATGAGCTCGAAGACGGCGAAATGTCGCTCGGGAGTGTCACGCTGACCGAACTGATGACGCTTCACGGAATGGAAGAGGAGATAGCCGTAGAGGTTATACGCTACATAAAGAGCCGCGACATAAAGAGCATAGAGGAACTTCTGGAGCTCGAGGGTATCGACAAACAGACGCTCAAAGTGTGGGCGGAGGATCTTCACGACAGGGTCGATATCAACAGGGCCGGGTACAAAACCCTGAGCAGGATAGAGGCGATAGGGAAGAAGCTCGCGCAGAAGATAGTCGATTTCAGAAAAGAGAACGGCCCTTTCGAAAAGATCGAAGATATGTTGAAAATAAAAGGTCTCGGTAAAAAGAGATTGGCTAAAATCCGCGACCATATCGCCATAAAGTAGGAAAATTATTGAAACAGCTCTACCACTCATACGATGAAGCGGTCGCCCTTTTCGGTGAACTCGCCAAGAGGCGGCCCGATCTTTTCGCCGTCGAAGTCATAGGCACTACATGGGAGAAGCGCGACATAATCGCCGTCACAGTCTCGAAGTCGGTAGAGAATGCGTCGCAGAAGCCCGCCCTCTTTTTTACCGGAACGGTACACGCGAGAGAGTGGATAGGCCTCGAACTGGCTATCGGCTTCGCGCAGTATGTAGAGAGAAATATCGAGTACGATCACGATCTGCAAAGAGCGCTGGAGGATGCCGCCATATATATGGTTCCGTGTGCCAACCCGGACGGTTTCGAGTATTCGCGCAACCACTTCTCCTTCTGGCGCAAAAACCGAAGGCAGAATGCCGACGGCAGCTACGGGGTCGACCTCAACAGGAACTTTCCGATAGGCTTCGTGAAGTCCAACAAGCCTACATCCAACATATACGGCGGCCCCGAGCCTTTCAGCGAGCCCGAAACAAGGGCCCTGAGAGACTTCGTGGAGTCGCATCCGAACATATCGATAGCCCTCGACTACCATTCGCAGGGGAACGTCTTTTTCCCGGCGCACGACTTCAGGCACGAAGATACGATAGATACGACCGACATGAATGTCCTATGCGCCAACATGGCGGAAGAGATACGAAAGGTCAGCGACAGGGAGTACGGTATCCACCAGGGCAAGCCGCCCGCGAAGCTGATAAGCGGCAGCGGCAGGGAGTTCTACTACTCCAAAGGGATACTCGCAAGTGTCGTCGAGGTCGGAACCAGAAACATCTCCGACTACCTTGACGATATGATAGAGCATATAAGAGAGCACATTCCCGCACTTGTGGCGGCTATTATGGAGGCGCCCAACTACTCACGCCGAAGCCTCATGCCCAGGCCCGGGAATTTCCGCGCGACCCACGTAGGCATCGAAAACGTGACACTCGAATGGGAGCCCTACGGAGAGAGCGGGGAGGATATCTATTTCGAAATCTACCGCAGCAGGCGCGAAAAGTCCTACTGCCGCCGCTTCAACCTGATGGGAATTACACAGGCGAACCGTTTCTGCGACAACAATCTAGAGAGCGACACGCTCTACTTCTACCACATAAGGGCCGTAGACAAAAGCAGCGGCAGGAAATCTCCATACGCTCCGGTGCTTGCCGTCAGGACACATGTGGCCGACGACGAGTTCCACCGTACTTACTTCCCCCTCCCCTCCAAGACCGGGTATGTCGCCGAAAAGGTGAAAGAGAACGCTTCCCACTTTGGGGTCAACTCCCTTTTTGTCGGTGTAAGCGAAGCCAAGGGGGTCAGCTATGCGGTGATCACGATACCCCTCAGGACCATTCCGGAAAATGCGGTGATAAAGCGGGCCCGTCTGCGCCTCTACCCTATGAACAGGGTGGGCGTCACCGTCGAAAAGTACGGGGAGTGGAACGCTGCGATAGCGGACCCTCGAACCGTTGGCGATATTACGGAGTTTGAAGATGTGGAAAATATGCGGCTCCTCACATATGTAGGGCGCCCCACCCCCTCCAACCATCTTACGCAGGGCATCTGGAGAAGCTGGGAGTTCAGCGAGATTGAGTGCCGCGCTCTCCAGGAGCAGATAGCCGGCAAAGAGGTCGTTTTCCGGATAGAGGGCCCCAAAAGACTCAATGTGGGAAGAAGTTCGCAGATGATGCAGTGGGATATCGGCTACGGGAAGTTCGGCGGCGGACTCGCTTTCCGACCCCACCTGGAGATAACGTACACACTCGCCGGTAAAGATTTGGAGCTCTACCCGAAGCGAAGCTTCACGGTAAGGGCCGACGGTGTGGAAGAGGGGAGAATTTCGGCCGGTTTCGACGGCGAGGGAAGAAAGATCTACTCGACGTTCGACTTCGAGCTGGGCTCGCTTCCCGACCCGGAGTTTATGCAGATCACCAGGGCCTACGTCGTGCTGAAACCGGTCAAGGTATATGTAAAGGAGAATATCCGTTTCCATCTGGAGATGATAGACCCCGAAACCGAGAGGGACTACGGTGCGATAAAAGAGCGTCGTATCGTGGAGAATATAGGCTACGACGTCAGTGCGGGAGACCTAAAGAGCGGCGAGCAGGTCTTCGTGTTCGATACATACGCTATACAGGAGCTTGGAAATATGCTAAGAAGCGGAAAGGGTATCGCATTTCTGCTCCGCCCCAGCGCCGCCCAGAAGCTTGTGAAAAACTCCGTCGTTGAGTGGCACAGCTCCCATCCTGAGTTTACCCCCAGGCTCGTGGTGGAGTACCTGCAGAAAAGACGCCGCCCGGTGGCCGCCGTGAGCGATCTGCGCTACAGGATAGAGAACGGGAAGGTGAGACTGGATTGGAAAAATCCCGACGACCCGGATTTCAGAGGGGTTTTCGTTATAAAAAATCCGTTCAGGGTGCCGATATCTCCATACGACGGCGACAAACTCTACGGCGGCCCGGACAGCTGGACGTACGACGATTTCGGGGCACTGGATGTGAAGAAGTACTATGCCCTCTTCACATACGATGACGTTCCGAACTTCAGTGAACCGGTGGTGCTGGAGTATATTCCGAACTGATGTTGCGAAAGAGGAGAAGAGATGAGAGAAGAGTGGGGAAAGTTTCTGCTTAGGCTTGGTGTCGGAGGGCTGCTCCTCTTTCACGGTATCCATAAAGTTGTCTACGGTATAGGCGGCGTAAAGGCGATGCTTGCCGCCCACTCTCTTCCGGAGTGGATCGGCTACGGGGTATACCTGGGCGAGGTGCTGGCCCCGATAGCGCTTATCGTCGGTTTTTACAGCCGTATCGCCGCGGGGGTGATAGCGTTCAACATGGCGGCCGCCATAGCGCTGGCCTACGGCGGAAGCCTCTTCTCTCTCGGAAAATTCGGCGGATGGGTAATCGAAACCCCTCTTCTCTTTCTGATCGGTGCGCTTGCGATTGTGCTGATCGGGGGCGGACGCATCGGGCTGAGGTGGTAGAGAGCCCAAGTCCGATATCTAGTGCGTGATAGCCTCTCTTTCTGCCATCCCATATATCTGTGCGTTTCTCACCCGCGCGGCCTCCTGGAAAAACTGGTGCGCCAGCACTATTACGAAAAATACCTGACCCAAAATACCAACGGCCGGAATCAGGGAGAGCAGATAGAGGATCGCGGTAGTCGTCGCGATGCGCCACTTCGCTTTTTTAAAGACGATCTTCTGCTCCTCTTTATCGAGTATCTCCCCCGCCACGTCACGTGTAAGAAGTGTATGAAACAGGAAGTAGAAGGGGGCGTTCATAGCGACTATATTGAGCACCGGAACGAAGTAGAAGGGCAGGGATACCAAGAAGAATAGAAGAAACAGGCCGAACTGCCTGAGAAGGAAAAAGAGATAGTCGACAATGGGAACCGTGGCCTTTCTCTCGATATCGGGATAGTGTCTCCTTTGTACTTCTGCTACGATATAGGGTGTGAAGAAACCTATGATGATGACAGCCAGTATGACCGATACCAGTACCGCGAATCCCCCGCCTATAAGGTAGAAGAGTGTTCCGGCTATAGCCTTGAAGATGAAGCTTCCAAGGATCGCCGACATTATGGGGTACTCCTGCGCAAACTGTGCCAGTTCGTTCTGTGCCTGCGCCGCATCGGGGTTCTGTGAAACCTGCGCGGCTACGTCGAGCATCTGGAAAAACTCCCCCGACAGATAGTAGAGGAAGATGAGAGATATCAGCATTGTTATGAAAAACGGGGCCGTACTCAGTGCCAGAAACTTAGTCGTTAAAAAATCGGATAGGCTCTTTGTGAAGAGGGCGCCCTCCGTGTAGCCGCTATTTTTTTGTTCCATCGTCTCTCTCCTTATCCTCCGTCTCTATCAAAATCGCCTCTTCGCTCTCCTCACGGTCTGCCGGGTCCACCTCTTCCCTCCTCTCGACTATTCGGCCGGAGGAGCCGTGAAGTGCCTCTATCAGTTTTGCCCGCTGTTCGCTGCTTAGATCTTTCGAGGCCACCGTATCCAGAATCTTTTCGGCTATCTTAATGCGAGATTCATTCTCTTTCTGGTGGAAATATTTCTTCAGGTTGTCTTCGTAGGCCCGCAGTTTGTCTTTCCGCCTGCGGTCGAAGTACCACAGCAGTGCCGCCCCCGCGAGCAGAAGCAGCAAAATAGCGCCGAGCAGCATGTAGCGCTCCATCGACTGCTCGTGCTCGATCCTGAGCATCCTCTCCTTTTCGCGCATCAGCTCAAGTTCGGCCCTCTTTCGGAGTTCGAGCTCCTTCAGCTTCGTTTCGCTGCTTATCTTCTCTATTTCGACACTCTTCTTCGCTTCGATCTGCGCCAGCTCTTTTTGTGTCTTCAGCTCTTCGTCGCTGATGAAAGTGCGGTACTTGCCTCTCTGTTGCGCAGGGGGCTCTCTGCTCTCGAAGCCGCCGTTACCGCTGTTGTCGGTCGTGCAGCCGGATATCACCAGAACCAGAATGAGAGGGAAAAAAAATCTGCCCATACACCTTTATCCGTTTTTTTATATAGTATAGCATATAGGCTTGTTATAATTGGCCTAAAAATAGCACCGAAGTGTATGAAAAGGCGGGAGTGATGAGTGATGTTTTAATAATAGGAGGCGGCGGGGCCGGCCTGAGTGCGGCAATAGCCGCACGTGAGACTGGGGCGAGCGTAACCGTTCTGGGCAAGACATACCCGACCAGATCGCAGACCTCCATGGCGCAGGGCGGCATAAACGCCGCTCTGGGCAATGTAGGCGAGGATAGCGTGGAGGCCCACATAGCGGATACACTCAAATCTTCCCATACGCTGGGAAACGAGGAGATGATCAGGCGCCTCTGTGAAGAGGCTCCGCGCACCATAGCCTGGCTCGACTCGATAGGCGTTCCGTTCAGCAGGCTGGAAAATGGAGCGGTGGCGCAGAGAAGACTTGGTGGAGCCAGCGCGAAGAGAGCCTGCTACGCCCAGGACTATACCGGGCTCAAGCTTCTGCACACTCTCTACGACACCGCCCTTAAGATGGGTGTGAAGTTTCTGGACGAACTCTTCATGCTCAACTTCATAGTCGAAGAGAATCGCGTTCTCGGAGTGACGGCTATCGAGATGAAGAGCGGAGAGGTGAAGGCTATCGGGGCCAAAAGCGTTGTCGTCGCCGGAGGCGGATACAGCGGTATATACCGCGGCTTCACCACCAACTCTTCGGCCGCAACGGGGGATGCCCTCGCGGCAGCCGTCAGGGCCGGATGTGTTCTGAGCGATATGGAGTTTATACAGTTTCACCCGACCGCACTGAAAAGAAGCGGCGTACTCATAAGCGAGAGCGCACGCGGAGCCGGAGGCTATCTGCTCAACTCGGCCAAAGAGCGCTTCGTCGACGAGCTGAAGCCGAGAGACGAGGTTGCCAAAGCCATCTGGGAGCAGATCGAGAGCGGCAGCGATGTGTATCTTGATATCAGGCACCTCGGAGAGGCTTTCATAGAGGAGAACCTGCCGCAGGAGCGTAAACTTGCGAAGCTCTACGAGGGCGTCGACCCCGTAACCGATCTGATTCCGGTAAAACCTGTGGCGCACTATACGATGGGGGGCATAGAGGTAGGAAGCGACCATATGACGAAAGTGAAAGGGCTCTTCGCCGCCGGGGAGTGTGCAAACGCCTACCTGCACGGCGCCAACAGGCTGGGCGGCAACTCTCTGCTCGAGACGGTCGTATTCGGAAGGGAAGCGGGAGAGAATGCGGCAAAGTTCGCCGGAGAGAACGGAGCCGAAAAGGTATCTTCTACCGGGCAGTTTGAAAAAGACAGCGCTTTCGTCGCCGCGATACCGAACTTTACCAACCAGATAGACTTCTACGAAAAACGCGACTTCATGGGCAAGATCTTCTATAGAAACGCCGGTATAGTCAGAAACGAGATGGGGCTCAAGGGGGTCCTTTCGGTAATACGGCAGATGCAGAAGGAGCTCCCCTTCATGGGTATAGCCGACAAGAGCAGGGAGTACAATACCAACCTGCTGGAGTTCATAGAGTTCGGAAACATGGTCGAGCTGGCGGAGATAGTTCTGGTGTGTGCGATAGGGCGAAACGAGTCCAGGGGGGCGCACCAGAGAGAGGATTTTCCGAAAGAGGATGACGAGAAGTTCGGCGGCGTACACTCGCTGTCGTGGAAAGAGCAGGGGGTGCTCTGCAACGAGTTTGAGGGGATGAAATGAGTGAAGAGTTGAATGCGAAGAGGCTAGAAAGGGAGCTGGAGGAGGCGGAGAAGAAGCTTCAGGAGACCGAAAAGCTGATAGAGTCGATCAAAAAGGAGATTGATGAGAGCGAAAAGGCGGAGAGCACGAAGGGCGAAAGGCGGGATAGATGATTACAATAAGGATAAGGCGTTTTCATGCCTCCAGAGAGCCGCAGGAGATTGTCCAGGAGTGGGAGGTTGAAGAGGATTTGACGCTGCTCGAGGCGCTCAGCGGCATAAAGTGCGAAAAAGATCCCACCCTCACATTCCGCTCAGGGTGCAGAAGCAGCGTATGCGGCAGCTGCTCCGTCAGGGTGAACGGCAAAGAGGTTCTCGCCTGCGCCTACAAGCCCGAAAACGGTGATCTTGTCGAGCCGAGGAGGTTTGCCGGGGTCATCAAGGATCTGGTGGTAGACGAGAGCGCGGCTTTCGAGACCCTGAAGTCGGCGAAGGCGTGGCTCGGGCGGCCGGAAGAGGGGGCGGTTGTCAAGCCCGAAGATGAGAAGCGCACGGAGAAACAGAGCGACTGCATACTCTGCAGCTCCTGCTACAGCGCCTGCCCGGTGCTGGAGGCCGATCCCGCTTTCCTGGGGCCGTTCGCCCTTACGCGCGTATGGCGCTATGCGGCGGATCCTAGAGAGGCGGCAGTCGATGAGAAGATCGATACGGTTCAGCAAAAGGGGATATGGGACTGCACCCTGTGCGGCGAATGCACAGCCGTATGCCCGCAGGGAATCGACCCCAAGGGGGATATTCTCATGCTCCGCACAAAGAGTACGCAGATGGGACGCATGGACCCGAACATGGGAAGCTTCGGCAGCTTCGGACTGGATTTCTGATGCTGCACCTTACGAAACTCGAGCCCTTCGAGGGTATAAGCTCTCAGCTGATAGAGGAGATCAACAGGGTTGGGAAGATAAGAAGCTACTCCAAAGGTTCGCCGGCGATGGACTCGGACGATACTATGAAGAATTTTTATATTGTCCTGGAGGGGCGTATAAAGGTATACAGGTACAACCCCAGGAACAATCGGGAGCAGACACTCTATCTTCTCGGCCCCAGAGATATGTTCGACGTGCTCACCGTTCTTGACGGAGAGAGACACGAGGTGATGACAGAAGCGATAGACGATGCGAAGGTGCTGGAGCTTCCCATAGAGAAGGTAAGGGAGTGGCTCGAGACAAACCCCGCCTTCAACCGCGCATTTTTCCCCTATATGGCCCGCCAGATGCGGCAGGTCGAGGAGCTTGCAGGCGATCTCTCCCTGTATGACACCTCTACCAGATTGATGAAGCTCATTCTCAAAAACCTGGATATGAGTAACCCTGTGAAGCATCTCGGGCTTCTGCACAATCTACCACACGATGAGATAGCCTCCATGATCGGTACCGTTCGCCATGTAGTAAACCGCCATCTCCAACAGCTCAAGAGGGAGGGCATCTTGAACATAGAGCGGAAAAAGCTCGCCGTAAACAATGTAAAAAAGTTACTCGAAAAGGTCGAGAAGGAGTATTGAGCCGCCCGGCAGCTCCCCCGGCGACCGGTTTTTCCCCACCCTACTAAGCTCTATTTATTAACTGACCTTTCCCCACTTTTTGATACCCAGGTAGCAGAACAGTTTGATACCAAGTAGCTAAAATTATATCAGCGTATTGGACTTAGGTGCTTCGATTGAAGCCCGGATATACAAAAAATAATGAAGGAGAGAAGATGAAAAGAGTAATTGTATCGATCGCGGCGGCCGCACTGCTGGCCAATACCGGTCTGATGGCCGAAAGTTCGGCGAATGTAACCTCAAATGCGGTAAAAAGCGCCAAGATGAAAGCCGAGAGCGGGAAGCTCAAAGTTGTCGAGGAGGCGGTGAGTGCGGTACTGTTTACGCAGAACGTTCTGGATGCGTTGGACAAAGGTGATGTGAAGAGGGCGAAAAGCGAACTTGAGAAGGCTATAGGAAAGCTGGAAGTGGTTCTTGCACACAAAGATGCCCCGGCTCTTCTGCCTATAGATTCGGTCGTTACGGCGACGGAGTATATAGGAGACCTGAAGAGTATAAAAGAGACCCTCTCTGCGGTGAAGAAGCTTCTTGCCGTAGGCAAAGTGCAGGAGGCGAGAAGGCTTCTTGACACCCTTCAGAGCGAGATAGACATCGTTACCGTCAGTCTGCCGCTCATATCCTATCCGCAGGCGTTGAAGCTCTCTGCAAGATATCTGAACGAGGGAAAGGTCAAAGAGGCTGAAGATGTGCTTGAGATGGCCCTTGGCACCCTAGTGAGAAGCGAGACGATAATCCCCCTGCCTATCCTTAAGGCGCAGTCGCTGATAGAGGCGGCGAGCAAAATCGCCAAAAAGGATAAAGAGCAGGCTCTCAGGCACCTGGATGCGGCCAGAAGAGAGCTCAAGATAGCCGAAGCTCTGGGCTATACGAGCGACAGCGATACAACCTATAAGATGCTCGATGATGCCATAGAGGCCGTAGAGAAAGAGATAAAAGGCAAAAACAGGGCGGAAAAGCTCTTCGAAGAGCTGATGCAGAAACTCAAAGAGTTCAAAGAGAAGGCGCTGAAGAGCGTCGAGGGCAAAAAGGGTAGCTGATGGAGCCGAAAGTAACGATAGTCGGCTTCATGTTTGACAAAGATACACTGAAAAAATATAGTTCCCTGACGATAGCAATGGGGGCTGTCATGGTGCTGATAGGGGTGGCCGGGATGGTCGCTCCGTCGATATTTTCGCTTGCCGTGGTCAGCTTTCTTGCATGGCTTTTTCTATTCAGTGCCATCGTTCAGGGGTATGCGACGTACAAGAGCTACAGAAGGTCGTTCAGCGCCTGGCTGAAGCCCCTGCTCTCGCTCGTGGCCTCTGTTCTGCTTCTGGTGTTTCCCGTCGAAGGGGTAGCGGCGGTAGGGATGCTGCTCGCTGTATACCTGCTGATAGACGCATATTCGAGCATAACGTTCGGATGGCAGTACAGGCCCAACAGAGGGTGGTGGATGATGATTGTCAACGGGCTCCTGTCGATTCTGCTGGCCGCCATTCTTCTTGCGACATGGCCGGTCGGATCGCTTGTTCTGGTCGGGCTTTTCGTGGGAATCAGTCTCTTTTTCGACGGCGTGGCACTCATAGCGTTCGGCCTGGGTGCGCGTAAACTGGCGGCCGGAGACGAGAAATCGGAAAATTCACATATGGAGAGCAAAAAATGAAGATAGAGGGTGCATACAAGATCGAACAGATATTCAAAGCCGCAGCAGGTTTGCGGCTTCCGAAAAACAAGGTGGCCGAGATCGAGCAGAAGGTGGACTCAAAGCTCTACGATATGCTCGTAACGGCGGAAGAGAGTGCCGGATACAACGCCAGAGACGTCATATGGCTGAGCGATGTTCCGCTTACGAAGGCTATGAAAGACTCCATGATGAAGTTCAGGGAGCTGGAGGAGGAGCTGCAGCTGGAGCCTCTGCTGGAGAAGCTGGCCTCACGCCCCCCTTTGAAATATGAGTTGGAGGTGGCGCTGGAGAAGAGGCTGCCGGAAATTGCGGGGACTCTCATATATATTCTTGCGAAGATAACGAAAGAGTTCTCACCGGGCGACAACCTCGTGTCGGAAGATGAGCTCAAAAGGGCGTTCAGGGTGTTGGATCTTACCGTATGAAAAATTGTAAACCGCAGTCGCGCAAATATGGCAACGGCTGCCGGTAACGTTCGTTAACCGTTGCCGCAGTACAATTCTCTATACCGAAACCATATTATAAGGAGGTTGTCATGGGTATGCCTTTGCTTGGAGAGAAGTTTCCATCGATAGAGGTTCAGACTACACACGGAGCCATGAAGTTTCCGGAAGACAAAAAGGGTAGATGGGTAGTGCTCTTCAGCCATCCGGCCGACTTCACTCCCGTCTGTACGACAGAGTTCGTCTCCTTCCAGAAGCACAAGGAGCAGTTCGATGCGATAGGGACAGATTTGGTGGGCTTCTCCATAGATCAGGTCTTCAGCCATATCAAGTGGGTGGAGTGGATAAAGGAGAAGCTCGATGTGGATATAGAGTTCCCGATAATAGCCGGCACCGATACGCTCGCCGAAAAGATCGGCATGCTCCATCCGGCGAAGGGGGCCAACACGGTTAGAGCGGTATTCGTCATCGACCCCGAAGGGGTGGTGCGTACCATTCTCTACTATCCGCAGGAGATAGGACGCAACATCGGCGAAATTGTACGGGTGGTAAAAGCCCTGCAGAAGAGCGATGCCGACGGAGTAGCCACGCCGGCCGACTGGCCCGAGAATGAACTTATCGGCGACAGGGTCATAATTCCGCCGGCTACAGACTGCAAAACCGCCGAAGAGCGCACCAAAAACTATGAATGTTTCGACTGGTGGTTCTGCCACAAACCGCAGTGATTTCAAAAGGGGCTTCGGCCCCTATGGATTTGGGCATTTGTAACTCCTATTAAACCGACTATCCTCTATGCTATAATGTTTTCAAATCTGTATCGATACCGGATTGAAAGGGGATAAGATGCACCATGTGGTTATTATCGGGGGGAGTTACGGAGGTCTCAAAGCGCTGGGAGTTCTGGCCGGCAAAAAGGGTATCAAGGTTACGCTGGTAGACCGTCACCCCTACCATTTTCTTCAGACTGAAGGGTACGACCTGATAGCGGGAAAAGTACCTTTCGACTCCACAATAATAGGTCTCAGGTCCCTTTGTGCCGGATTCGGCGACAATGTGGAGTATCTGCACGCCGTCGCCAAAGATGTAGACTTCGAGACCAAAAAGGTGATTTTCGAGGAGGGGGAGCCGCTCTCCTACGACTACCTGATAATAGCCGCCGGGGCGGTGACCCGTTTTTTCGAGAGTATCGAGGGGCTTCGCAACTACTCCTACGGAGTCAAAAGTCTGCGCAGTGCACTGAAACTGAAAGAGTTTTTCGAACAGGAGCTCTACAAGAGGCTCGAAAATGCCGCCCATGCCAGGGAGTGCTACTCGATACTGATCGGAGGAGCCGGACTCTCCGGTGTTGAAATCGCAGCCGAGATGCAGGCATACTTCAACCGATACTACCGCTCCAACGCGCTCTCATGCGGAAAACTGCAGATCCATCTGGTAAGCGGAGGCGAGACGATACTGAAAGGGCTCCACCCCTCCGTTATAAAGGCGGCGACAAAGCGGCTTCTGAACCTGGGAGTCATCCTTCATACGGGCGCCCACATAACGAAGGTGGAAGAGAAGGTAGCCACCTTGGAGAGCGGAGAGGAGATACCTTTCGACTTCATGGTTTTTACAGGCGGTATTACCGCCGCTCCATTTGTGAAGGGGCTCAAAGCGGAGCACAACCGCATAGGGCAGCTGGTAGTGAATCCGTTTTTGCAGATTCCGGGGCATGAAGAGGTTTTTGCGGTAGGAGACGCCGCGGATCTTAAAGATGCCGGCGGAAAGAGGGTGCCGCCTACCGCGCAGTCCGCGGAGCAGAGCGGGGTCGATGCGGCGGAGAACATCCTGGCCCATATAGAGAAGAGGCAGCTCTTTGTCAGCAATATAAAGCTGAGAGGTTTGGCTATCGCCCTCGGCGGAACATATGCGGTTATCGATGCAGGGAAGTTCAGAATCTACGGCTTGGTCGCTTACCTTGGGAAAAAGGCGATAGAGAAGCTCTACAAGATTCCGCTCCGCATAAAGGCGAGGGAGGGCTTCAAGAGGCTGAGGGCCTGTACGAAAGAGAGGCTTTGACGCTCTTTTGACGGTTTCGGCCCTATCGGAAAAGAGCCTTCATCATCTTGAAGAAGAGTTTGAACATCCCTTTGTTGCCGATAAGGTCGTCGATATATTCGTCGTAACTCATCCCGGCATCTTCGAGGTATCCTCTCAGATACTTTTCGGAAGCCTCCATACCGCCGACTTTTTCGATTTCCAGAAGCTTCGCATATAGAGGCTCTATCTCTTTGACGGCATCTCTGGGGGCCGCCTTTCTGAATGCTGTGAACCCTGTTATCTGGTTGCTTATGGGGTCCTTTTTGGTCTCGAACTCAGTTACTACCCAGTAGTAGCGCCCATCTTTGGCCAGGTTCTTTACCAGGGCTATTATATTCTGGTCGTTCAGAATCCTCTCCCACATCATTTTGAAAAGAATCTTCGGCATGTCGGGATGCCTTATAATGCTGTGCGGCTTTCCTATGAGTTCAGCTTCGCTGTAGCCGCTTATCTGCACGAAGTAGTCGTTTCCGTACTCTATGACACCCTTCTTGTCCGTTTTGCTTACAATGTAACGCTTCGGGTCCAGTACTATCTCTTCGTCTATGGGTGTCGGACGTTCCATGTTTTATCTCCTTTTCAACAGATTATGTATAGCTTCAAACCGTTTTGTTCCGGGAATCGGGAAGAAATACCTATAAAAAACATTATCGGATAGAGTATTATAAATTTTTATGTGATGGTATTATCTTTTTAATTAAAAAGATATTATAATCTGCCCAAAGAGACAAAGGGGGCCGGAAGCGGAAGATGGATAAAAAAGCTGCGATAGAGAGTATAGAGGGGGCCATGGCTTCCCTGGAAGCGCAGATGAAGTACATGGCTTACCTGATAGCCGGTGTTGACCTGAAGCAGGAGGTGCTATCCACCTATGTTACGGAGTGCGGATTCGACAGCTGGCTGGAGTCCAACAGGGAGTGGATACTGAAACTCTTCGGAAAAACGACACTGGAGGAACTTGTAAGGCTGCACGCCGTCAGGCTTGACGAAAACGGCAGAATATGCGATATTGTACGGCTCAACGGAGAGAGAAAAGGTGTTTTTGGGCGCCTTTTCGGCCGCAAAAAGGTGGCGCAGGAAGATCTGGACAGGGCGAAAGCCTACTACGACGATCTGAAAAAGACGAACGATAAGCTGATAAGAAAGATGCAGATACTGCTTATACGTGCCAAGTCGCGGCCTGCTGAAGATTATACAGGTATTTCAGTATTGAAAAAGGAGGAGAAATGGCAAAAGAGCATAGCTTCGATATAAGTGCGAAGGCGGATATGCAGGAGATCAAAAACGCGCTGCAGCAGGCTCGCAAAGAGGCTGAGAACCGCTACGATTTCAAAGGGATCGTCAAAGATATAGATCTGAACGAAAAGGCCAAGACTATAACCGTCACAAGCTCCAGCGACAACAAGCTGGATGCACTGATAGATATAGTGACCGGAAAGCTGATAAAGAGGGGCCTCTCCGTAAAGACCCTGAAGGAGACCGGCAGGGAAGATGCCTCCGGCGGTACCAGAAGGGCCCACTTCGCTATCGTAGACTCGATAGGTAAAGATGATGCGAAGATGATAGTAAAAGAGATAAAGTCCATGAAGTTGAAGGTTCAGGCCGCAATACAGGGGGATGAGATCAGGGTAAGCGGAAAGTCCCTGGACGATCTTCAGGCTGTCATGGCCCACCTCAAATCTCTCGATTTCGATTTTCCGATCAGTTTCGGGAACTATCGGTAGGTTTTGCTGTGGTCGAATTCGTGGATGAGTGGAGCCAGGAGGAGTTTCTGCGGGCCAAAAAGGAGCTGGAAGCGGAAGGAAGAAGAGTGCTTCTGGTAGATACTATAGCCAAGGAGATCGAGGGGGCGGATACCTTTTTGTACAACCCGTACGAGCTCGAAGCACTGCCCGAGGGGACGGTTCTGGTCTTCTACTGCGATACGGGAAAGGAGACGAAGGAGAGGCTCGAAGAGTTTCGCGGGAGATTCCCGGGTAAGATCTGCATCTCTTTGCGTGGCGGAAGGGGCTACTGGCGCAAGAGTATGAGACTTGAGAGTCTGGCATGAAAGAGGCGTGCGAAAAGTTTATGTCTCTCGTCGAGGAGGGAGAGTACTACGAGGCACATGAAGCTCTGGAGGATCTATGGTATCCCAGACGCTTCGAAAAGGATCCGCGTATACGGCTGATAAAGGGGTACATCAACGCCTCGACGGCTTTTGAACTGCTAAAGAGAGGTAGAAGAGAGGCTGCCCTGAGGACATGGAAGGTCTATCTGAAATACCGCCCTCTCTCCGCCTCTGTCGATGCAGATGAGACTGAAGTGTGCAGACGTGTCGAAGAGCTGCTGGAGCGGACGTACCGGCGGCTATTCGAGGTGTGAGACCTGTCGGGGTATCTGATTGTTTGCTTCCGGGCCAAATTATATTCTTACCTTACGTAAAACCTGCACTTAGAACGGGATACGCCCTGCGGGACACCCCGTTGCGGCCCAAATAGCAATATCGGCGGTTTTCATCTGTCTCTCCCCGTCAGTCGCGGAAATGCATGGCTGCGGCAATTGTGACAAGCCTACTGTTTCTGTTTCGATTTTAAGGTTGATAACCGTTTGTCTGCGACACTACAACATGTTACAATAGGACAATGAAACAGTATAATAAAAACCTATGGCCCATAACGCTGGCGAAGTGCGCTCTGATAGTACTGGCCGGGCTCGTATTCTACTTTGGTATAGAGTCTTACAGCAGGGTGGAGGTCGACTCTATAGCGGAGAGGACACTTCTTACGCAGAAGCGTCTCATATCCCTGCAGCAGAGGGCTTTCGGGTCGGAGTCCGATATTATCGCCTCCCTGATTCTGGATGATGAGCTGCTCGAAAAGATATATGAAGCCGACCGCAGGCCGCTCGAGCGCGCGAGAGTCGGTAGAGAACTGCAGGAGAGGTATTTCCCTCTATTCGTAAAGCTATCGGGAGAGGGGCTCAACCGTCTGCGGTTCCGCCTTGGTGACGGAAGCACCCTTTTGTGCGTAGAAGATACAAATCTCTCGGGAGAGTCACGCTTCTACTCTTCATCCGCGGCCGGAGTGTTGAAAAAGGGCAGGAGACCGCTATATGGTTTCGGTTTGGATCGTGAAGGGGGCGGCTACCGTGCCCTCTATCCGCTCTTTTACAGGGGCGAGTATGCGGGCAGTGCCGAGATCTCCTTCAAGTTCGAGGAGCTGAAGAGGGCGCTGGAGGATGTTAGTGAAAGAGCGTGCAGGTTTACGCTTGCCATCCGATACGACCTCCTTGAAAAGAGCCTGCAGAAGAGTGCCCTGAAAGGCTACACACAGAGTTTCATAGATCCCGCATTCGCCGTAAGAGAAGATATGCTTGGGGATCTGGAGGTGCTGAAAAAGGCAAAATACAGGGTAGAGCTTCTGCCGTACAGGGAGTTCTACACCGTGCTGGAGGATGAGAGTACGCAGCAGGAGCTGTACTATACGGTCGGTTTCATACCGCTTACTCTCATAGATGGCGACATGGCCGGATACTATATAGTCGTCCATAAAGACAGCGGAGCCATTGCGCAGGTTATGTCCATAGCCGGCATCGCCTACTGGGCCCTGGCGCTTATGGTATTTGTCTCGCTGGTCCTCACTATAATGGTGCATATCTACAGGGCAAAAGCACACGCGGCCGATATAGACGCTCTTACAGGTATCTACAACCGGAGGGGGTGTCTGAAGCGCCTCAAAAGCGGTGACAAAAGATATGCGTTGCTATATATTGATATAGACCACTTTAAGCGTATAAACGATACGTTCGGCCATGAAACAGGTGACATGGTTTTAAAAGAGGTCGTTCACATCATCTCTGCGCACATCAGAAAAGATGATGTATTCTGCCGCCACGGCGGGGAGGAGTTTCTACTCTTCGTAGCCAATGCCAGCGAAGCCCAGGCGGCGGCTGTAGCCGAAAAGCTTAGAAAACATATACAGATACACCGCTTCGAAAAGGTGGGTGACCTCACGGTAAGTATAGGAGTTGCCGTTAGAGGGAGAAACGAGTCGATAGGCTCACTGATAGCCCGTGCAGACAAAAACCTCTACAAAGCGAAAAGCGAAGGAAGAAACAGGGTTGTGCCGGGCAAACAGGCTGAAAAGAGGGAGTGAAGTGCTTGAAACGGTGGTCTTTTGCCGTCGTTTGGCCAGGCACAGTCAAAATGTTTCCGTAAGGTGATTATGATGAGTCGGTCAAGAGGAAAAACCTAAATGGTACGACGCATGGATAATATCTAGTTTTATAGGACCGGGTATCTTTGGGGAGAGAAAACAGGGATTGGGATACTCAAAAATCGGAGTAAATGGTCGGAGTGGCGGGATTTGAACCCGCGGCCTCTACCACCCCAAGGTAGCACGCTAACCAGGCTGCGCCACACCCCGACATCAAAGTGGAGTGCAATTATACCAAATATTCGATATCTTTCAAGGGGTTACTCCAGTATATCTTCGTAGAAGTCGTAGCATGATATGAAATATATGCCGTTTTGCTTCTTTATACGCTTGTCACCCTTTTTGTAAGCCTTTTTGAAACGCTTGACAACCTGTTTGGCGCGGTTGTAGTTGTACTGTTTGCGCTGAATGAGGTCTCCGAGAGGAATCCAGCAATCCTCCTCTCTCTCATCACCCTTTTTCTTTCTCTTCTCTCTCTTCTCTTTTGCAGCCGGTTTTTCGCTTTCGGTCTGCGTATCGGAGGGCTCTTCGTCCGTCTCCGCCTCTATATGCTCCTCCTCTTTCGCGACCCTCTCCTCTTTTATATGGGCCAGGTGGTGCTCACTTTTGTAGATCGACCTCATCTCGTTGAAGGCCTGTTTGAGCAGGTTTATCTCCTCCTGCAGAGTCTTTGTGATCTGTGCATTTGCCTCTTTCAGGTCCTCTATCGATGCTTTTAGAACGGAGATGGTCTCATCTTTCGCCTTCAGGATCTCCCTGTACTCGTTGATCAAAGAGACGTGCTCTATCGGCTCCTGTCCACCCTCTTTGTCAACCTGCGGTTCGATATCTTCGGCGACAATGACATAGTATCTGCCGTCGATTTTTCTCGAAGGAAGCGTACCGCGTTTTATCTTGGCGTAGACACTCTGGCGAGAAAGACCGTGCATCTGCGCATACTCTGAAGGCTTGACAAGTTGCTGCATCGTTGACCCCGTTGACAGTTTGTCACATTATACCAAAATGATATACACAAAGTGCCGTAAGTGGGTGTTTTTGAATGTGTAAAGGGTGATATCGGTGTTGTAAAAGGGCTGTCAGGTGCTTCTGCCGGCCCTCTGCTCGACCCCCTCTTTTACGGGAACGAAGAGGCAACTCTCCTTCGGACTCTCGCAGATAGCGCCCTCTCTTTTTGTAAACCTTGTTATGATCTGCTCGGAGCCGGTCTCTATCGGCGCTACAAGAATGCCCCCTTCCGCAAGCTGCTCGAAGATCTCTTCCGGAATATCGGGTGTAGATGCGGAGAAGAGAATCCTGTCGTATGGAGCAAACTCTCTCCACCCCCTGCGGCCGTCGTCGAGACGGGTGTGAATGTTGTGAATATCGAGCTTCTTGAAACGCGCTTTGGCTTCGTTAAGAAGGTTTTCGACCCGCTCTATCGTAAAGACTCGCCGAAAGAGACGGCTCAGTATAGCCGCCTGGTAGCCGCTTCCGCAACCGATCTCCAGTACGTTGTCGGCACCCTCCGGTTCCAGGTATACCGTCATTTTGGCGACTGTAACCGGTGAGCTGATCCATTGGTTCGCACCCATAGGAAGGGCATCCAGTCTATACGCCCGGTGGCGAAAGCCGGGAGGCACGAAGAGCTCCCGCTCCACCTGGCAGAATGCACGGTATATGGCCGGTGTCAGCTCTACCTCGTCCGCTATGTCGTCTGCAAAATTCTGAAGCTTTATCTGCTTCGCTCTATCCATGAAAGAGATCCATATCTATATATCGCCTTATCCGTTTCACCTCTCTCGGATCGAAGACACCCTCTATGACTTCCGCATAGTCGTCGCTAATCGCCTTTCCGTTGGGATCGATAATCGCACTGCTCCTGGCCATATCCGGGTTGGCACTGTCGGCGGCGACCACGAAGCACTGGTTGGTGATGGCCAGCGCCCGTGTCAGGATCTCGTAGTGCTGTTTTCTGGGTTTTCCCCAGAGTGAAGGGTTGAGTATGATGTCTGCCCCTCTCAGTTTGAGCCAGAGTTCGGTAAAGCGCAGTTCAAAGCAGATGATGAGGCCGAACTTGATGCCGTCGATTTCGAATATCTTTATCTCCTCTTCGCTGCCTGCTTTGAAGTGGTGGTGTTCGTTTCCGAGGGGAAAGAGTTTCACTTTGTGCTGTGTATGTATAACTTCGCCGTTATAAACGACGTCGGTGCGGTTGACAAAATCTTCACCCTCTTTGGCGATGGTTGTCAACGTTATTATCTTCCCGTCGCTTACACGCTTTATCTGCTCGAGTGCGTAGAGTCCGGCTTCGGCCGCTTCGTTCATCCTGTCGTATGCGAAGCCTGTTATGCACACCTCGGGCGTGACGATTATCGAGTGTTTCGGCAGGTTCGCCACTAGCTCGAGCAGATGTGCGATATTTTCGTCGAAATTTTCACTGGTTGCCATCTGTATGGCGAAGGTTTTCCATTTTGGGCTAGAAGTCGTCAAAGCTGATGCTCCCTTTCGAGTAGTTGGTAACGTTCCCCTCGAAGAAGTTGGTCTTCTGGTCGTTGAACGTTGAGAAGCTGTCGACCCACTTGATCGGGTTGTCGGCTCCAAACATCGGTTCAAGGCCTATTGCTCTCAGGCGCTTGTCCGTCAGGTACTGGACATACTGGTCTATTATCTGCTGGTTGAGCCCGAGTATCTGATCTTCCGTCACATACCAGCCCCAGTTCCTCTCCAGCTCATACGCCTGGCGGTACATCTCTCTCATATTGGAGACGACACGCTCGTTGAAGAGCTGCGGATACTCCTTTTTTATCTCTTTTATGATGTTGCTGTAGAGGGCCAGATGGGTAACTTCGTCCCGCTGTATAAAGCGGATCATCTGGGCGCTTCCGAGCATCTTACCGCTTCTTGCAAGCGCATACATCGCCGAGAAACCGCTGTAGAAGTAGATACCTTCGAGGCACTGGTTCGCTACGAGCATATAGAGTTTCGCCTCGTCGTCATCCTGCGCCTTTTCGCCGAACTCTTCGTATACATCGCCTATGAAAGAGTTTTTGCGAAGCAGTTCGCGGTCCGATTTCCACATGTCGTATATCTCGTCCGTATTTATCGAGATGCTGTCTACCATAACGGCGTAGCTCTGCGAATGAAGAGCCTCCTCGAACGCCTGTCGCACGAGACACATGTTGACTTCGGGAGCTGTAATCCAGGGGTTGACATTGTCAACGGTGTTGTTCGTCTGTATCGAGTCCATAAAGATAAGCTGTGCAAGAACTTTGTCGTACATGCGCCGTTCCGCGGGAAGCAGGTGCTTGTAGTCCCTGGCGTCCTCCGTCAGGTCAACCTCTTTGGGGAACCATGTGTTCGCCATCATAACTTCCCAGAGGTTGTAGGCCCAGTCGTAGCTGCATCTGTTGAGATTTATGATACCGGCGGTGCAGCCGTTGATGATAGAGGTTGTAGAGCGCGTAGTGTCGCACTCTGTGCTGTATAGCTTCTTCTTCATAGCTTGAGTATACCTCTTGTGTGAGTTTGTTTTGGATGGAGATCGATTTTAGCCTAAAGTTGTTTAACAAAAGGTGAAGCAGAGAATCATAAATAAATTTAATACAGAGGAGGCTTCGCCTCCCCCGCTCCTATTGACAGCCCATGCACTCCATGCTTCTGTCCGCAACCTCCTCCGTCATCTCGGGCGACTGGCTGCGCAGGTAGTATGTAGATTTGATACCCAGTTTCCACGCCTCCGTATATATCTCGTGCAGGTAGCGGCCGCTCGCTTTGTCGAGAGACATGAAGATGTTCAGACTCTGCCCCTGGTCTATCCACTTCTGCCTGACGGCCGCCGCCCTGACCAGAACTCTCTGGTCGAGCTCGAACGAGGGTGTATAGTACTCCCACGTATCGGGGCTGAGGTTCGGAACCACGACCGGAATCAGGCCGCTTAGATTCTCTTCGAACCATTTGCGCTTGTAGACCGGCTCTATCGTCTGGGTCGTTCCTACAAGGATCGAGATGGAGCTTGTAGGGGCTATGGCCATCAGGTAGCCGTTTCTCATGCCGTCCTCTTTGACCTTTCTGCGCAGCTCCTCCCAGTCGTATATGTAACCGAACAGCCCGCCCCTGTCCGTAAGTGCAAGTGCGTTCGGGTTCGCATTGTCGATGGGAAGGATTCCCCTGCTCCATTTCGACCCTTCGAAATCGGGGTAGGCCCCCTTCTCTATGGCGAGGTTCGAAGATGCTTTTATCGCGTTGTAGCTTATCATCTCCATCACCTCGTCTATAGCGTTGAGATGTTCCGTGCTCCCCCACTTCAGCCGCTTTTCGGCGACCATCTGCGCTTCACCCATTACGCCTAGCCCGATAGCCCTTGAGCGCTCATTGGTCTTTTTGACCTTTTCCAGAGGGTAGAAGTTGAGGTCGATGACATTGTCGAGCATACGAACGGCTATAGGCACAACCCTCTCTATATCCTCTTTGGTGTTTATCTTCGAAAGGTTGATGCTGGCCAGGTTGCACACCGCTGTCCTGCCGTCCTCTCCAACCTTTTCGACAATATAGATATCTTTGCCGTCTATCGAGTCGAGAGCCGTTATCTTTTTCGCTTTCTTCGTTATGCCGCTGTCGACCGTTACATCCTCCTCCTCTTCGAAGTAGGCGACCGAACCGTCGACGAACTTCACCTGCACCCTGTAGTGGTTGGGGTCGGTATTCTGGAAAATCTCCGTGCAGAGGTTTGAGCTCCTGATGATTCCTGCATGGTCGTTTGGATTGACCCTGTTCGCCGTATCTTTGAAGCAGAGAAACGGGTTGCCCACTTCGAAGTAGCTCATGAGAATCTTACGCCATAGCTCCTTCGCCTTCACCCTCTCTTTCAGGATGTCGGGGTTATTTTCGTACTCCACGTAGCGCTTTTCGAACTCCTCGCCGTGAAGGTCTGTAAGGTCTGCCGTCTCGTAGGGGTCGAAAAGTGTCCATACCCCGTCCTCCTCCACTCGCTTCATGAAGAGGTCGTTTATCCAGAGTGCGGGGAAGAGGTCGTGGGCACGTCTGCGCTCCTCTCCCGAGTTCTTCTTGAGATCGATGAAGTCCCAGACATCTATGTGCCAGGGCTCTATATAGACCGCTATCGCCCCTTTGCGCGTTCCCAGCTGGTCTACAGCTATCGCGATGTCGTTGGTGATCTTCAGGAAAGGGACTATTCCTCCGGCGGCATTTTTGTGGCTGTCTATGTAGCTGCCCATCCCCCGCACTTTGCTCCAGTCCCATCCAATCCCGCCGCCGAACTTGCTGAGCAGCGCCATCTCTTTGTAGGCGTCGAATATCCCCTCTATCTTGTCTGGTGTGCTCCCGATGTAGCATGATGAGAGCTGGTGGCGAGGCGTTCTAGCATTGGAGAGTGTCGGTGTAGCTACCATCACTTCGAACTTGCTTATTACGTCGTAGAACTTCTTGGCCCACTCCTGGCAGTTGAGCTCGTTCTGTGCAAGGAACATCGCAACAGCCATGAAGAGGTGCTGCGGAAGCTCTATCGGATTGTTCTCCCGGTCTTTTATGAGATACCTGTCATATAGGGTACGGATTCCGAGATAGGTGAACTGGAGGTCCCGTTCCGGCCTGATGTAGTTATTTAGATCATCCAGATCGTACTTCTCCTTCAGGCCGAGCACAATACGCCCTTCCGCTTCACCCTTTTCGAAATATTCTCTGAGGTGACAATACCCTGTAAAGCCGTTTACCTTGTGGTAAAGGTCATAAAGAAAGAGTCTGGCGGCCACAAATGTCCAGTTAGGTCTGTCAATGTCTATCTTGTCAACTGCGGTCTTGATGAGTGTAAGCTGTATCTCTTCCGTAGTTATTCTGTCCCTGAACTGTATCTTGGCGTCAACCTCCAGTTCACTCTGACTTACACCCTCTAGACCCTCTACCGCAGCGGAGGTGTATTTCTGGATTTTTGTAATATCGAGCGGCTCGGCACGCCCGTTTCTTTTAATGACTGTCAATACTCCACGTGACATATACAAACCTCCCCTTTAAAATTCAGTTGTCAAATACGCGGGCGAAAATCCGGTCGACATTTTTTGTATAGTAACCGTAGTCGAAGCAATCACGAATCTCCTCTTCGCTCAGTCTGCTTCTGAGCTCCTCGTCAGAGAGCAGATACTGCAGATAGAGGCTCTCGCCCTTCTCGTTGAGGGCCGGTTTTCCCCTCTGAAGATCCTCCCAAACCCGCATCGCGTTGCGCTGGACGATTTTATACGCATCCTCCCTTGAAAGTCCTTTTTTGGGAAGTTCAAGAAGTACCCGCTGAGAAAAGACAAGCCCGCCTGTAAGGTTGAGGTTTTTCATCATGTTTTCCGGATAGACGACCAGTTTGTCAAGTAGGCCGTCCAGCCTGATCAGCATGAAGTCGGCAGTTATGAAACCGTCCGGAAGTATGAACCGTTCGACCGAACTGTGGCTTATGTCACGCTCATGCCAGAGTGCGACATTCTCCATAGCCGGCATACAGTAGCTTCTTACCATTCGTGCAAGACCAGTCAGGTTTTCGCTCAATACCGGGTTCCTTTTGTGCGGCATGGCGGAGCTTCCCTTCTGCCCCTTGTGGAAATACTCTTCGCACTCATACACCTCGGTTCTCTGGAAATGACGTATATTCACCGCGATCTTCTCGACGGTCGATGCCAACAGGGCGAGAGAGCTCATAAGCCGCGCATACCTGTCGCGCTGAACGACCTGGTTGGATACCGGTGCCGGCTTCAGCCCCAGCTCTTCGCACACATACTCCTCAAGCTCTATCGGGGCATGGGCGAAATTTCCCATAGCACCGCTCACCTTTCCTACATTTATAACCTCGTATGTCTCTTCCAGGTTTTTGAGATGACGCTTCATCTCGTCGTACCATATAGCCAGCACCAATCCGAAGGTTATCGGCTCTCCGTGGATTCCGTGGCTCCTTCCTACCATCAGTGTCATCTTATGTTCCATAGCCCTTCGCTCGATGGTAGACATCACCTTTTTGACATCTTCCATAATAAGCTTCAGGCTATCTCTCATCTGAAGGGCGACTGCCGTGTCTATTGTATCGGAGCTTGTCATGCCGTAGTGCACCCACCTGCTCTCTTCACCCAGACTCTCCGCTACCGAAGTGAGGAAGGCGATCACATCGTGCCTGGTCTCTTTCTCTATTTCGTCTATCCTCTCTACGCTGAACGAGGCGTTCCGTTCTATCTTTTTCGCATCCTCATCGGGTATGAGACCCAGCCTGTTCCACGCTTTCACAGCCGCTATCTCAACATCCAGCCAGGCCTGATACTTCGCCTGCATCGTCCATTTAGACTTCATCTCTTCGCGGGCATACCGTTCTACCATTGCTATCCTTTTTGGAGTATAATTCCTCTTCCTAAAGTCTAATGATTTTAGTCAAATTACTGTTAAAAAGAGGTAAAAAAGAGTGGCTTTCCGCAACATAAGTTACAGCCTCGATATCGAGATGCCCGCTTTCCTTTTTCTTATGCGATACATCGGAGTCACACAGGGGCAGGCCCAAAAGATTGTCGCAAAAGGGAGACTGCTTGTAAACGGTGTAAGGTGCAGCAGCAGCGGCCAAAAGATATGCGGAGATATAGTCGTCCAGGAGTTCATACCCGAACCGCGCGGGCTCGCACCGATCTTCACCACACCCGACTTCGGACTATTCGACAAGCCCAGTGGGTTGCTCGTACACCCAAAGACACATAGAACCCCCTACTCTCTTCTGGATGACATCCGTCACTGCTACGGAAAGAGTGCGAACAACATCCACCGAATCGATATGGAGACCAGCGGACTTCTGCTTGTCTCCAGAGACAAGGCATCAGAGCGCAGGCTTAAGATGATGTTCGAAGAGAGACGGGTAAAAAAGAGCTATCTTGCGTGGGTACGCGGTAAGCTTTCAGAACCGTTCAGTGTTGATGCCCCCATTTTGAGAAACAGCGACTACAGCGAGATAAAACTGAAAATGGTAGTCGATCCCGCCGGCAAACCCTCTTTGACACACTTCTCTCCGTTGAAGTATGACGAAGAGCTGGACGCCACGCTGATACGAGCCACTCCGCATACCGGACGTCAGCACCAGATCAGGCTCCACCTGTTTCACGTGAAACATCCGATTCTAGGAGACCCTATCTACGGCGTCTCGACTGAGGCGGCAATTTCGTACCTTGACAGGGTAATGAGTAGTGAAGAGCGTATGAAGATAACCGGCGCATCAAGGCTTATGCTTCATGCAGAGGAGCTCGATTTCGAATATCGAGGAGCCCGATATCGCATAAGATCGAATATAGAGTTCGAAAAGGAGAAGAGAGAGATAGCTTTGCCGTCAGCCAGGTTCAATCCTCTCGATTCGCTATTATGAAGCCGCCAATCCCAACCACCGTTACAATAATAAGAAAAAGTATCAACCCATAGTCCGTGTAACTCATCTGCTTATCTCCTGCTCTCTTAGTTGTCCGCATGCGGCGCTTATATCGATACCTTTTGACTCTCTAATGGTACAGAGCAGTCCACGTTTCAGGAGATACTCCTGAAACTCTCTCATCTTTTCAGGTTCCGGGCGTTCAAAGGCTGTTCCCGGGTATGGATTGAAATATATCAGATTCACTTTCGATTTTATCCCTTCCAGCAGTTTTACCAGCCTCTTGGCACTCTTCAGGTCATCGTTTACATCTCTTATGACAAGATACTCGAACATAACACGCTTTCTGGTATTTACAGGAAACTCCCTGACGGCATCGATGATGGAAGCGATATTGTAAGCCTTGTTCATAGGAATCAACTGCTCTCTTAACTCATCGTCAACGGCATGTAAACTGATTGCCAACTGTACTCCAAGATCGAGATTACCGAGTTTTTTGATTTTGCTGCTTATGCCGCTGGTTGACACAGTCTGTCTCTTTGGAGATATGCTGAGACCATTTTCGTTTGAAAAGATTTTTATCGCCTTGGCGAGATTGTCAAGATTGTCGAGAGGCTCCCCCATTCCCATGTAGACAATGTTGACACGCCTATTGCTTGCAATGTCATTGTCTTTCTTTATTTCCAATACCTGCCCGACTATTTCTCCTGCACTCAGATCTCTTATGAATCCCCCTTTTGCAGTCAGACAGAAGGCGCAACCCACCTTACACCCAACCTGACTCGATACGCAGATGGTAAATTTCGCATGGTGGAGAAGTTCTCCCTTTTCGTCATACTCCTCCTCTTTCATCTTAAGAAGTACAGCTTCGACAGTGTGGTTATCGTGCAGACGAAAGAGGTACTTTATGCTTCCGTCTCTGCTTTTCTGTTTCTGTACGATCTCCAGGGGTGAGATAGTATATCTTTCATCGAGCTCTGCTCTCAGCTTTTTCGGAATATTCTCCATCTCGCTAAATCTATCTACATGCTGCTGGTATATCCAGTTGAATATCTGTTTCGCTCTGAATTTGGGGGAGAAGAGCTTCTCAAGCTCCTCCTGGGTAAAGTCAAGTATTGAAGGTTTCAAGGTTCGGCACCCTCTTTTGCAGATGTTTTACAAGTGTATACATCGCTTTTTCGTGATTTTTTACAAAGTCCGTATGCGCACTTTCATCGCAGCGATTCGTTATGACAAATATGCCGCCGCATGGAATATTGAACATTTTCGCTACTTTCATGACGGAGTAGAACTCCATATTTTCCAGTCCGATACCGAGCCTGTTGAGTCTTCCCGCCAACTCAATATCGGTCGAGATGTAGTTGCTCGAGTTGACTATCGAGGGCTTGCCTCCCGATGTCAGTGACGAGATTGGTGTTTCACGTGAAACAGTCTCGTCCGATACAATCAGGTTATCCTCCAGCGGGGTGTAGCTCTTCTTCAAAAGATAGGAGAGCTCTATCTGAGAGGCGGCTTTTGACTCTACTATATCGAAAATCTCATGTCTTCCATATGTACCGGCACTTCCGATAAAGAGCAGGAATTCCGGGGGCTGTAACATTGCAAGACGAGTTAGGTTCGAAGCACTTTCACAGAGACCTATACCTATCGGTAAAGCGAAGGGAAAAGTTTCGTTGTTGCCTGCTGAAACAATCATAGCCGTACCGGTATGTTATGTTTATGGAGGTAGCGTTTCAGCTCCATGATTTCGATCTCTTTGAAGTGGAATATGGAGGCGGCCAGGGCGGCGTCTGCACCGGCTCTGAATGCGTCCAGTATATCTCTCATCGTGCCGGCGCCTCCGCTAGCGATGACCGGAACGTTTACAGCCCTGCTGACAGAGCTGTTCAGTTCATTGTCGTAGCCCGCCTTGGTGCCGTCGGCGTCCATCGATGTAAGAAGAATCTCCCCCGCCCCCCTCTGAACGACCTCTTTCGCCCAGCCTATGACGTCTATACCGGTATCTATGCGCCCCCCGTTGATGAATACGTTCCACTTTCCGGGAGCTATCCTCTTGGCATCGATGGCGACGACTATGCACTGAGATCCGAATCTCTTTGCCCCCTCGTCTATAAAGTTGGGCCGTTTTATGGCAGCGGAGTTTACACTAACTTTGTCACATCCGACATTCAGCAGTGCGTAGATGTCATCGAGTTTACGTATTCCCCCTCCTACGGTAAGGGGTATGAAAACCTCTTTCGCCACCTCTTCGACGATATGGACGATAGTGTCACGGTTCTCATGGCTGGCAGTGATATCGAGAAATGTCACCTCGTCCGCACCCTCTTCATTGTAGCGCTTGGCAACCTCGACCGGATCACCCGCATCTTTCAGGCCGACAAAGTTTACACCTTTGACTACCCGGCCCTCTTTTACATCCAGGCAGGGGATAATGCGTTTTGCAAATGTTTCCAACTCTTCTCTCTTTCGTTTGCAGCCGCTGCGGCACACCTTTCAGAAATATACGGTTTTCCCTCTCTCGAAAAAGAGATAGAGGAGCCCGTCACGACCGTTGCAGCCATGCGCTTTGGGGAAAACCGTCGATGCACCTGAGGGGTGCTTCAAATTTTCCAGAAACCGCCTGAGCACCGCCATCGCGACGGTTTCAAACTACTCTATTTCGAGATCGGGGTTTTGGCGTCCCTGTTGCAGTAACTCTCCAAACTGGTATAATGCTTGCGAAATTATAGCGAAATCGGACGCTATGTTTGGAAAAGTTTAAGCATTCTTTAAAAATGTAATCTCTTTTTAAGAAAAGTTTCAGTATGATTGAATCCAATTTTCATCAAAACAGTGAAAAGATCGCCAAAAAAAAGTTTGGCCAGAATTTCCTGAAAGATGAGACCGTACTTCAGAGGATCATCGAATCGATGCCCGGCGACGACCTTCCCGTTGTCGAGATCGGGCCTGGGTTAGGTGATTTGACCGGTTATCTGGTCGAGATTAAGGATGTCACCGCTTATGAGGTGGACAAAGATCTGTGCGGGCATCTTCGCAAAAAGTTTGCATCTTTCGAAAAGAGCGGAAGATTCAGGCTCGTTTGCGGGGATGTTCTGGACCACTGGAAGCAAAAGAGCCTGGTTGGGCGACCCTACCGTATCGTCGCCAACCTGCCCTATTACATCGCTACGAATATTATTTTGAGGGCGCTGAAAGACCCGAACTGCAGAAGCATGCTCGTCATGGTGCAGAAAGAGGTGGCTGAAAAGTTCAGCGCACAACCGGGAGAGAGGCAGTTTTCTGCACTTTCGGTTCTGGCTCAGAGCTGTGCGGAGGTGCATATCTGCTTCGATGTACCCCCTGAAGCTTTCGTGCCGGCCCCCAAAGTGATGTCGTCGGTACTTCAGATTCGGAAAGAGAGTTCGCTCGACGATCCGCTGTTTGAGGATTTTTTGAGAACGGCTTTCACTCAGCCGAGAAAAACCCTGGCGAAGAATCTCTCTGCCGGGTTTGACAAAAAAGATGTACTCTCCGCGCTCGCTTCTTTGGGCCTGCCTTCGACAGTCCGTCCACATGAAGTAGGAACATCCCTCTATCACCACCTAAAATCTATTTTGCAAGGTGATATTGATGGAAGAGAGAGAAAAGAAGAGTCAAAGTCAGGGAGGCCGACCGGCAAATAGCCAGGGCAACTCCCAGAAAAGCGGCAACCGCAGACCCAGGAGACCCCAGGGCGGCGGACAGAAACAGGGAGAGAAGCGCTCCGAGCAGGGCGCCAGAGAGCAGCAGGGAGGCGGCAAAAACGGCCGCCCCCGCGGTGGAGCTTCACGCGGTCGCGGAGGCCAGAGAGGCAGGGGGCGCGGAAACGGACGCAACCCTGAAGCCCACTACAAGACTCCCGCAAACGTAAAGCGCAGCAGTGACGGGGTCTATACGGATATAAACCAGGCGATCGCCGCCAACAAAGAGGTGCACAGGGAGCGGCTCGATACAGCGGCCAAAATCGACATAAACAACAAGGCCCGTGTACGCTTCACGCCCCTTGGAGGGTTGGGAGAGATCGGCGGCAACATAGCGGTACTGGAGACCGAAAAGAGTGCCATCGTCATCGATGTGGGTATGAGTTTCCCCACCGAAGATATGCACGGTGTGGATATTCTGGTTCCCGATTTCAGCTATCTCCACACGATAAAAGATAAAATAGCCGGAATAGTAATAACACATGCGCACGAAGACCATATCGGTGCGGTTCCGTACCTGTTCAAGGAGCTCAAGTTCCCCATCTACGGAACTCCCCTGCCCCTCGGTATGATCTCCAACAAATTCGACGAGCACGGACTCAAGAACGACAAGAGCTACTTCCGTTACGTCGAAAAGCGCAAGCCTATAAAAATCGGGGAGTTCGAGGTCGAATGGATCCATATGACCCACTCCATCATAGACGCCTCCTCGCTGGCCATAACTACGCCGGCCGGGGTTATAATCCATACGGGCGACTTCAAGATCGACCATACACCGGTCGATGACTACCCGGCCGATCTCCAGAGGCTGGCCGAGTATGGCGAAAAGGGTGTCCTGTGCCTTCTTTCCGACAGTACCAATTCGCACAAGAGCGGTATCACCAGAAGCGAAAAGACGGTAGGACCCACATTCGACCACCTCTTCGCGAAGGCAAAAGGGCGCGTGATAATGTCCACATTCTCCTCAAACGTCCACAGGGTCTACCAGGCGATAGAGCACGGCATAAAGTACAACCGCAAGGTCGCCGTCATCGGCCGCTCGATGGAGCGCAACCTTGAGACGGCAAGGCAGCTGGGGTATATAAACATTCCGGAAGATATCTTCATAGATGCGCATGAGGTTACAAGATACAGCGATAACGAGGTATTGATAGTCACGACCGGAAGCCAGGGCGAGACGATGAGCGCACTTTTCAGAATGGCTACCGACGAACACCGCCATATAAAGATTAAGCCCTCCGATACGATTATCATATCGGCAAAGGCGATTCCCGGAAACGAAGCGAGCGTATCGCGCATAATGAACCACCTCGTACGCGCCGGCGCCACGGTCGCCTATCAGGATTTCAGCGAGATTCACGTTTCTGGACACGCGGCCCAGGAGGAGCAGAAGCTGATGCTCAGGCTCACCCAGCCCAAGTTTTTCCTCCCAGTACACGGTGAGTACAACCATATAGCCAGACACGCCAAAACGGCTGTTTCCTGCGGTGTGGACGAGAGAAACATTCTTCTCATGAGCGACGGTGACCAGGTCGAGTTGACAGCCAGGTATCTCAAGAAGGTGAAAACGATAAAGACAGGAAAAACCTACATCGACAACCAGGCCAACACCGAGATAGAGAACGATATCGTACTCGACCGCCAGAAGCTGGCGACCGAAGGGATCATCATGATAGTCGCCCAGATAGACCAGACTACCCACAAGTTGATAGGACACCCGAGGGTAAGCAGCTTCGGACTGGTCGCCGACAAAGAGGACAAGAGGTTCGCGAAAGAGATCGAAGCGATTATAGAGACCTATATGGCGCACCAGAAAGAGGCTGATAAGCTCGATACCAGAACGATAGAGAACGACATAAGGCAGGCTGTCAGGAAACATGTACTCAGAAAAATGAAGCGCTACCCGCTGATAGTACCCACTATCTATGTACTGTAGAGGCGGCGAGAGAAGTGAAAGTATCATGAGCAAAGAGAATAGTGTCGATATGATAAGCGTTGCCAAAGAGGTGCTCGAGAGCGAAGCGAAGGCTCTTCTCGATGCGGCCGCCGAAGTGGACGAGAGCTTCTGCAAAGCGGTCGAGCTTATCTATGGAACGAAAGGCAAATGTATCGTGACGGGCGTGGGCAAATCGGGGCTTGTGGGAGCCAAGATCGCCGCCACGCTCGCAAGTACCGGAACATCGAGCTTCTTTATCCATCCGACAGAGGCGCTGCACGGCGATCTCGGGATGATAGGAGAAGATGACCTGGTGATAGCGATAAGCTACAGCGGGGAGAGCGAAGAGCTGGTAAAGATACTTCCCCATATAAAGCGTTTCGATATCCCCCTGATAGCGATGGCCGGGGACCCCGACTCCACTCTGGCCAAATATGGCGATATATTTCTTTCGATAAAGGTCGAAAAAGAGGCGTGCCCGCTCGGTGCCGCCCCCACCACCTCCACCACGCTTACTATGGCTATAGGTGACGCCCTGGCGGTGGCGCTTATGAAGAAGAGGAATTTCAGGGCGGAAGATTTCGCCTCTTTCCACCCGGGAGGCTCTCTGGGCAAACGTCTCTTCGTCAAGATCGAAGACCTGATGAGAAGAGACAACCTTCCGGTCATTTCGCCCGACACCACTCTGAAAGAGGCGGTCGTCGTGATGAGTGAAGGGCGCCTCGGAAACGTTCTTATCGAGGATGAAGAGGGGAAGCTTATCGCCGTATTGAGCGACGGGGATATCCGGCGCGCGCTGATGGATGAGCGGTTCTCTCTGGAGAGCAGAGCAGTAGAGTATGCCAACCGGAACCCGAAAACCTGCAGAAACAGGCGTATGCTCGCCTCAGAAGCTCTGGAGCTGATCGAGAACCACAAGATCCAGCTTCTGCCCATAGTTGACGAAGAGGGGCGCACAAAAGGGGTGCTGCACCTGCACGACCTGGTAGAAGCGGGGATAAAGAGATGAGCGGCGGAGTACGTCTCAACAAATTCATATCGCACAATACAAAATACTCCCGACGTGAAGCCGACAGGCTCATCGAGGAGGGTAAGGTGCAGGTGAACGGCAAGCAGGTGAAGGATTTCTCCTACCGTGTGGAACGTGACGACAAAGTGGTTTTGAACGGGAGGGTTGTAAAGCCCAGATCGATGCACGAGATGACCGTTATCGTATACCATAAGCCCAAAGGTGAACTGGTGACCAAAAAAGATCCGATGGGACGCAAGACGATATACGACTCCCTCCCCGGGAGATTTTCCCACTTCGTTCCGGTCGGCCGGCTCGATTTTGCAAGTGAGGGGCTGCTTCTGCTCACCGACTCTCCGCGGGTCGCCGACCTTCTGATGCGAAGCGGCCTCGAGCGTGTTTACAATCTCAAGATAAGAGGCTCCATAACAGCGTCGATGGAGAGGGCGATGCAAAACGGCATAAAGATAAGGGGCAAAAAGGGTGCCCACGAAAAGAGCACTATAGAGGAGATGGAGTTCGCCCCGTTCTTTGCGTACCAGATCATCAAAAACGGGTCCAACTACTCCAAGATACGTGTCGCTATAGGTGAGGGCAAAAACCGTGAGCTCCGCCGCTTTTTCGCCCATTTCGACAGGGAGGTTCTCGATCTGCACCGCATAAGCTTCGGAGGCATCAGCCTCAACAATCTGCCCAAGGGCAAGACGCGCTTTCTTACACAAAGAGAGTACGACGATCTACACGCGTTCATAAAGGCGCTACAGGAGGAAGAGAATGATTGAACTGAAAATAGATACCAAGCACACATCCGAGATGATCGACTTGACGGAGATGGTGCATGAAGCCGTTATCAAAGAGGGTGTAAAAAGCGGACTCGTTACGGTTTTCGTACCGCACACTACGGCAAGTATTGTGCTCTTTGAAAATATCGATCCGCAGCTGAGGCGCGATTTTCTCGAAGCTCTCGGGCGCATAGCCCCCTCTACCCTCTCCTATCGACATGAGGGGAAGAACGCCGCCGCCCATATCAAGTCTACCCTCTGCGGTGCCAGGGTCGTCGTGCCGATGGAGAATGCGAAGCTTATGCTGGGAAAGTGGCAGGGTATATTTCTCTGTGAATTCGACGGACCGAGAGAGCGTACCGTGGTTGTCCAGGTAGTCCACGGTTAAAGTCCGGTCCGAAAGTATGGGTTCAAGAAACCTCGCCCTCCTCTACCGGCCCGGCTCTCTCGATGAGTTTGTCGGACAGGAGCACCTCATCTCGCCGTCCGCGCCGCTGCGGCGCCTGATAGAAGAGGGTGCGCTGCAGCACAGCTTCTTCTACGGTCCTCCCGGTACCGGAAAGACTACACTTGCCCGTATAATAGCGGAGAGGTTCGAGAGACCCTTCTATGAGCTGAATGCCACGACAATGAGAGTGGATGAGCTCCGCTCCATATTCAAACAGTATGCCGGAGCGCTCGTAAAGCCGCTCATTTTTATCGATGAGGTGCATAGGCTTAGCAAGACGCAGCAGGAGGTGCTCTTGCCGTTTATGGAGCGTTACGACGCCCTGGTCATAGGCGCCTCTACCGAAAACCCCTACTTCTCCCTGACCGCCGCTATGCGTTCACGCTCCCTGCTCTTCGAATTCAGGCCGCTCGAGGAGGAGCATATGCGCAAGATGCTCACAAAAGTGGCGGAGAGCGAGGGTCTTGGCGTAGAGGAGGAGGCGCAGAGGTATCTTGTCGACTCAAGCTGTGGAGATATGCGTGCCATGCTGAATCTTCTCGAAGCGGCCGCCGCGGCGGGCGGGGAGGTGACCCTGCCCCTCCTGAAGAGCCTTCGCCCCTCCGCGCTTCACGACGGTTCGGCAAGTACCGATACCCACTACAATCTGATAAGCGCAATGATAAAGAGTCTCAGGGGCTCGGATATAGATGCCGCCCTTTACTGGATGGCCAGACTTATAGCGGGCGGTGAGCCGCCGGAGTTCATCGCCAGGCGGATGGTGATTTTCGCGAGCGAGGATATCGGAAACGCGAATCCGAACGCACTGGGAATCGCGGTAGATACCATGAGCGCCGTAAGCCGCATAGGGTATCCCGAAGCGCGGATCATTCTTGCGCAGTGCGCCGTATATCTTGCATCCTCCCCCAAGTCGAACAGCTCCTACATGGCCATAAACAGAGCAGTAAAGTCCGTGGAGAAGGGGAACCTGCTTCCGGTACCCGAACATCTGCGAAGCCCTGACCACCCGGGCTACCTCTACCCCCACGACTTCGGCGGCTGGGTGGAGCAGGAGTATCTCGGAGGAGGAGTCAAATTCTACGAATCGAAAGGTGTGGGTTTCGAGAAGCGGCTGGATGAGTGGCTTGAGAAGATCAAAGGTAGCGGCGGCCGGGGTTAGGCCGGACTCACTCCTCTCTCATCCATATGACTCCGGCGCAACGTCCCGTCACGCCCTCCCTTCGGTAGGAGAAGTGATCTGCGCTGCAGCAGGTGCAGATCTCCGATATTTCGATATTGCCCTCTTCGAGGCCGGCATCGAGCAGGAGATTCCTGTTTAGCTTCTGAAGGTCAAGATAACGACCGTTCATATACTCTTTTCCGAACCTTTTTTCAACCGTTTCGGCCATCTCCGCAGAGATTTCGTAGCAGCAGCTCCGTATGGAGGGGCCGAATCTGGCCGCTATATTTTCGGGCCGGCACCCGAAGCGCTCCACCATCACCCCGACACACTTTGAGGCGATATTCAGAAAGGTGCCGCTCCGCCCGGCGTGTACGGCGGCCGCGGTACCGGCTGTTTCGTCGTAGAGCAGAATCGGTATGCAGTCGGCTGTCATCACCGCCAGGGCGATATCTCTTCTCGTTGTGACTACGGCGTCGCAGCCGGGAATCGTAGAGGGTGAATTTTCGTCTGCAACCGCTATTGCGTCGCCGTGTACCTGCTCCATGAATATGAGCGGCAGGGTCGTTATATCTGTAAGTATTTTCCTGTTTCTATCTACAAGTGCCGGATCGTCCCCGGTGTGATAGGCCAGGTTGAAGCTGCTGTAGGGGGCGGGGCTTACCCCGCCGTGACGGTCTGTAAAAAGTGTGAACGCCTTCACAGCCGTTTTGCGGAGTCGAGTACAGTTTTGGAGTAGTCAAGGTCGTTACCATCTATTACCCACGACTCCACTACATCTTTCGGAAGCCGGAGGCCGTCGAACTCACCGTAGGAGAGAATCTTCATGCGCCAGGCAGCCTGTTGCAGCCCCCCTCCCTTCAGGGGCCTCACACGATCGCCGCTGAAGACTTCGACTATATCCCCCTCCGGCGAGCTTATGAAGGTGACTGTCGCCGATAGGTTGCCGTCATGTATCGTGGCCTCGGTTCTTGACTCGTCTACCCTTTTATACTCTATGGAGGCGAGTTTCAGGAGGGCGGGGTTGTACAGGCCGTATGCCAGCACTCTTGCAAGCTCCGAGCGCGCGAAGAGCCCGTTCTCTATTTCGCCCGTGGGAATGATACCGAAAAGGAGCATCTGCATAGATGCGTGACCACCGTGATATGTCTCCAGCGCATTGAACTTTACGACAGGATTGCTCTCCAGCCTGATGGCCCACATCATATCGGCGGAGGGTCTGAGCAGGGCGAGGGCGTGCATTTTCGCCCATTTGGACGAGGGTTTGTTTCTATACTCCCCCTCCAGCTGAACGGCGAGGGTTCTGTAGGGGTGCTCCTCCACTCCGCTCTTTTCGAGATATCTGCGGATATTTTCCGCACTCGGTGTGCGGTACGGGAGAGTTGCGTTTACTTCGGTGAAAGATTTCGCCAATGTCTTTACGGTAGCTTCGAAACTGGCCTGTCCGTACCAGACGAAACCTATGTTGAGAAGCAGCAGGAGGACTATTGCGGCCGTTAATTTTTTCAAGATACCCAAGTTTGTAACCTTCTTCTGGATTGGAGTCCTGAAATTATACCCCAAATCGGGAAAAGGGCGTTTACACTCCGTTTACTATCCGTTGTCGCCGTTTACCCGGGAGTGTATACAATACAGGGTGAGAAAAAGGCTCTCCGCCAGGCCCTGCGGGCAAAATTTTGCTCCTCCTTTTTGACTGCCTGCGTCAGCTATGCAAGACCTTCCAAGATTTACAGTTCGTCTCGCAGGGTCTGGCGGAGAGCCGAAAGAGTTCAGGAGATAACATAATGAGAAAGACAATACTGCTATCGACGATATTGGCGGCCTCTTTGACGGCCGGCGGCGTACACTTCAAAGAGGCACCGACCGCCGAAAGGGTGATGCCTGAAAGCGGCAAGATACTCTCTTTCAACGAAGCGGTCAAAGATGCCAGGAACTGGGTAGTGAACATATCCGCCAAAAAGAGGCTAAAGCGGAACATTCCGTCCGCATTCATGGATCCCTTCTTCCGGCAGTTTTTCAATATGCCGTACGGGCAGGCGCTTCCGAGGGAGAGAGAGCAGCACTCCCTCGGTTCGGGAGTGATAATAACCGGTGACGGCTATATCGTAACCAACAACCATGTTGTAGACGGTGCAGATGAGGTAAGTGTGACGATTCCGGGAAGCACGAAAGAGTATACGGCAAAAATTGTAGGAACCGATCCCAAAACCGATATAGCGGTCATCAAAATCGAAGCAAAGGGGCTGCCGTTCGCTTCGCTTGGCGATTCCGACAAGTTGAAAACGGGGGATCTTGTCTTCGCCATCGGAAATCCGTTCGGTGTAGGAGAGAGTGTGAGCCAGGGGATAGTTTCCGCGCTCGGTAAAGACAGTATGGGTATCAACCAGTATGAGAACTTCATACAGACCGATGCGGCCATAAACCCGGGAAACAGCGGCGGTGCACTCGTAGACAGCCGTGGTGCCCTGATAGGTATCAACAGCGCCATCATAACGAGAAGCGGCGCAAACAACGGTATAGGCTTCGCAATTCCGGTCAACATGGTCAAGCGTGTCGCGACCCAGCTTATAGAGCATGGAAAGGTCGAGTACGGATATCTCGGTGTCAGTATCAGCGATCTCACTCCCGATCTGCAGAAAGTCTACAAAAGCGAAGCGGGGGCGGTCATTCTGGATGTAGAGAGAAACACTCCTGCCCAAAAAGCGGGGCTGAAGCGGGGTGATCTTATCATCGGGGTCAACGGCGAAGAGATCAAGGATGCAAGCGATCTCAAAAATGCGATCGGATCCATAGCCCCGGGCAAAACGGTCGAACTGACTTTTGAGAGAAACGGAGAGATAAAGAGTGTGAAGGTGAAGCTGGCGGAGTTTCCGAAAAGCAGAATGCAAAGCGGCGGTGAAGAGGGCTTCGTCGACGGATTGACACTTCAAAACCTGACAGAGCGTATGCGGCGGCAGATGGGTATCCCGGAGGATATAGAGGGGGTTATCGTAACGGGAGTCAAGCCGGAGAGCCGTGCAGATAAAGCGGGATTTATGCCCGGAGACATTATCATTCAGATTGAAGATACCATGATCAAAGGGATCGACGATATAGAAAAGGCGATGAAAAAGTACCCCGGTGACAAACGGATCTACATAAACAGAAGAGGTATGATAAAGATACTCGTCGCGCGTTAGGAGAGAGTATGGCCAAAGTTCTGATGATCGAGGATGATGAAGAGCTTGCGGAGATTCTGAGTGAATATCTGCAGCGCTTCAATATAGAGACCCTGAATGTGCCGGACCCCTTTTTGGGTCTGAGCGAACTGGAGACGGAGGACTTCGATCTGGTTATCCTCGATCTGACGCTTCCGGGTATGGACGGGCTGGAGGTATGCGAAGAGATACGCAAAAGAAGCGATCTTCCTATAGTGATCTCCTCTGCGAGAAGCGACCTTACGGATAAGATAGTCGGCCTGGAAAAAGGGGCGGACGACTATCTGCCCAAGCCCTACGACCCCAGGGAGCTGGTGGCGCGTATAAAGAGTATTCTTCGGCGTACCGGCAGAGACGGCAGGCAGGCGGAGGATGAGAAGAGGCAGAGCGATCTGCGTATCGACCCCGATACAAGGATGATCTACTTCAAGAACGAGCCTCTTCACCTTACAGCCGCAGAGTACGGGATACTCTCCTACATGCTCGAACATGCAAACGAGGTCGTCTCGAGGGAGGATCTGATATACAACGTCGATGCTATCCATGAAGAGAGTTCGCTCAAAAGCATAGACGTAATAATAAGCCGGATACGCCACAAACTGCACGACAATCCGAAGCAGCCCCGCTACATTCGCTCTGTCCGCGGCATGGGGTACCGGCTCATTCCATGAGACGCGTCTCGATATTCATCTTTATAAGTGCGATATTCTTCATCGCCATTCTTGCGGCCGGCACAGCCTTCTACTTCTACTCCGTCGGTGACAGGTACCGCCACTCGCAGATGATGGTTCAGCGCAATATACTCTTCGCACAGAATATTCTTCTTCGGATGGAGCGCAGCAACGCATCCGGTGAGATCGGGGATACGGCCCTGAAGTACGGCATGAAGTGGATCAGGGAGCGCAACGAGGGGGTTCGGCTGCTGAAAGGGGCGAAGCTTCTGGGGCGCCAGCCCACACCTTTCGGTTTCATAGACATGCTGGAGAAAAACGGCAGAATATATCTTCTTATAAACAGTTTCGGCCGTCTTCTACTGTTCGAGGATCTGAAGTTCAAGCCATACGATCCTAAGATAGTCTGGATCTATTTTGCGCTGACAACCCTTCTGCTTCTGCTTATCTACTGGGCTATATGGCTCAAGCTGAAACCGCTCAAATCGCTGCAGCGCTGCATCAGGAAGTTCGGAGAGGGTGATCTCGATGTCAGCTGTAAAATCGAAGGGAGTGACGAGATAGCGCAGGTTTCGCAGGCGATTGACGAGGCGATAGAGAGGATAAGGACTCTTATAAACTCCAGGAACCTCTTTGTGCGTAACATCATGCACGAACTCAAGACTCCTCTGGCGAAAGGTGTGCTGACGGTGCAGATGCTGCCCGATTCGAAGCAGAAAGAGAGGCTCGAAAGTATCTTCGCACGTCTCGACGGCGCGATAAACGAGTTCGGCACCATAGAGCAGCTCAGCAGCGGCAGATTTCCCATGAAGAAGAGGGATGTCATGGTGCAGGATCTGGTTGACCAGGCCGTGGACCTCGCCATGATAGACAGGGAGAGGGGGGAGTTCGAAATAGCCCCTGTACGTATAGAGGCCGACTTCAAGCTTCTGAGCATCGCACTGAAAAACCTGCTGGACAATGCGGTCAAATACTCTCCGGACAAACGATTCAAGGTCATCGCCGACGATAAAGAGATAGTTGTAGAGAGCAGGGGTAAGAGACTGGAGCATCCTCTCGGGTACTATACAAGACCCTACACGCAGGGAGAGGTTGCCATAAGCGGACTGGGGCTCGGTCTCTACATCGTCGATAAAATAGTCAAAGTACACGGGTTTAGTTTCGACTACGACTACAGCGGCGGAAAGAACAGGTTTATAATTGGATTCTAGCTTCAGGGGGGTGAAGGGAGGCGGCGAGTCCCCGCCAAGGCTTGGGTCTGGCTCAAGCTTTGGCATAATATCAGTAGATTTTAAAAA
This sequence comes from Hydrogenimonas sp., assembly GCA_003945285.1. Taxonomy (NCBI): domain Bacteria; kingdom Pseudomonadati; phylum Campylobacterota; class Epsilonproteobacteria; order Campylobacterales; family Hydrogenimonadaceae; genus Hydrogenimonas; species Hydrogenimonas sp. Next base: position 2,129,990 of record AP019005.1, on the reverse strand, counting down.
AAAGCGGCTATAATTTCACTCTCTTAAAGACCCGTTAGCTCAGCTGGTAGAGCAATTCCCTTTTAAGGAATGGGCCGTTGGTTCGAATCCAACACGGGTCACCATTTGATCACTGTTGATCGAAGTTGAAAGCGGAAGGCTTGGCGCTATTACGCCGTCTTCGGGTGCAGGTGTGCACACCGAATCGGCTTGCGAAGCTAAAAAAGTCAAGCAGTTGACTTTTTCTTAATGCTTCTCAGGTTCGAATCCAACACGGGTCGCTACGACTCTTTTCTGTTTTATAACGGTGCGGTGGTAGTTCAGTTGGTTAGAATACCGCCCTGTCACGGCGGGGGTCGCGAGTTCGAGTCTCGTCCACCGCGCCACTCTTACCCTTTTGCAATTTCTCTCACTTTCACTTTCACCATCCCGAAAAACTCATGCATCGCCCTGTAGCTGTTCAGAAGGGCCCAGATCGACGGCAGCAGGTCTTTCGCTTCGAAACCTCTTTTCGTTCTGTCGGTATAGAAGTTGACGGCAGCCGGATAGAGCTCTTTTATTCCGGCGAGGCGAAAGAGTGCGAGGGCCCGTCTCATATGGTAGGCCGATGTGACCACGATCAGAGCAGGCTCTCTTTTCTCCAGAAGCTCTGCCGACAGTTTCGCGTTTTCGTATGTATCTTGGCTTCTTGTCTCCGGAATGATGCGAAACCCAGACGGAGAGCCGGTTTCGTTGAGGTCGCTACGAAGAATCGGGTCGAGTCTTTTCAGGGAGTCGGCAAGTGCCAGGTATTCGTTGTAGCCTCTCTCGCCGCTACCGCTGACAATTAGAGGTATATCCATTCTCTTTGCGATTGCAAGCCCGTAGATGTGCCGTTTGAAAGCTTCGTCGACAAGCGGGATGGGGTTGCCTCTTATGTTACCCCCGCCCAGAGAGACCACCGCATCGGCAGTTTCAGGCAGCTTTAGGTTGCGGTAGGGCTCTTCATAGAGGGCCAGCACCCTGTCGGCAACCGGGTGGATACTCATAAGATAGAGCAGTAGGGCGGCCCCGGCCAGAGGCCGCCGGAACCTCTTTGCAAAAACGGCGCAAAGGGCCAGTATGAGGATAAAAAGGCCCGGAGGCAGAAGAAGCGCCGTAAAGAGTTTAGAGAGGGCGTAGATCAAAAGAGGGTCACACCTTTTTCGCCGAGCTTAAGCTCACCGATCTCGTAGCCGTCGCAGTTTTCAAGAACATCTGCCAGATTCTCCGGGCTCACGACCAGAACCATCCCGACACCCATATTGAATGTTCTGAACATCTCCTCCTTTGCGACATGTTTGCCGATAAGATCGAATATGGGCAGGCTTCTTATCTTTGAGGAGTCTATAACGGCGTGCATATTCTCCGGCAGAACGCGCGGCAGGTTCTCCACGAGGCCGCCGCCGGTTATGTGTGCGAGGGCGTTTATCCTATCTTTGAGCCTTTTGAAGGTCTTTACATAGATTCTGGTGGGCTCCAGAAGGGTCTCGATGAGAGGCTTTCCGTTGAACTCGTCATCAAATTTCATTCCCAGCTTTTCGAAGAGCAGTTTTCTCACCAGAGAGAAGCCGTTCGAGTGTATTCCGCTGCTCGGAAGCGCAACCAGCACATCCCCCTCTCTGACATGATTCAGGCGGTTCATCTCCGATTTTTCGGCGATTCCTACCGAAAAACCGGCCAGGTCGAAATCGTTTTCGCTATACATTCCGGGCATCTCGGCAGTTTCACCGCCTATCAGGGCGCATTCGCTCCGGCGGCACCCTTCCGCTATCCCCTCGACGACCGCCTTGGCCTCTTCCACTTTCAGCTTCCCGGTGGCGTAGTAGTCGAGGAAAAAGAGCGGGGTGCCGAAGTTGCAGATCAGGTCGTTTACGCACATTGCGACCAGGTCGATACCCACGGTGTCTAGTTTACCGCTCTCTATCGCAAGTTTCAGCTTCGTTCCCACACCGTCGGTAGCCGCGAGCATTACCGGCTCTTTGTAGCCTCCGGGCACCGCATAGGCTCCGGCGAAGGAGCCTATGCCGCCGATGACATTTTTATCGAAAGTCGACTTTACAGCCGGTTTGATCGCCTCGACGAAGGCGTTCCCCGCATCAATATCGACACCGGCATCTTTGTAGCTGACGTTACTCATCGGAACTCTTCTCTTTGCCGAAGTCGCAAGGCCCCAAAATCTTGGTAAAGAACCATAGAGAGGGGCAGAAGTTTGTAAAAGCCCAGATCAGCATCATGATAATGATAAATACCTGAAGAGCGACCCCTATTTTCAGAGAAAGGGCGTCGCCGGCGGCTCCCTGGACCATAAACATAAGAGCTATACCGAGCATTATCGCCGTCAATATCCGTTGAACTCTTTCAGCACACATCTATCGTAGCCTCCATAGTAAAATTTTGCAAAATTATATCACATTAACTTTCGGATAACCGTTTTTTAATCGACTCTATCTTCTGTTTCATGCGCCCGGACCTCCCTTTTCTTATATCCATCTTTATATTGGTATATACACGGTTGCAGTCCGGTTCGAGAACGGAGTAGGCGAGGGCGATTAGACGCGTGGCCTCCTCTACGCTATCGCACTCGAATATCGTCCCCATCGGGGTAAGCCGGTACTCAACACCTTTTTCGTCGAAGATCTTCATGATTCTGCTGACATAGGCGCTTACACTCTCGCCTTTGTCGGTGGGAAACATCGCGAACTCCACAAGTGCACTCATAATGGGCTCCTTAATCTTTTTGGAGTATTATATACTGAATATTACCCCAAATCTCGAAATCTGCAGTTTCGTGGTGCAGGGGGCGAGCGGTCCCGGCCAAAGTATGGGCTTTGTCCAAGCCTTGCGCAGCATCAGTTGCATGATATCTTTTTGCAGGAAATAGTTCACGGTGAAACAAAGCGGTAAAGTTCAGGTACTCTTCTGGCTGTTCTTCTTTTCGATCATTCTGTTTGTGTGGATAGTCTGGACGGCTCTTCAGACCTTCATTTTCGGCGGACCTAGGATGGAGCTTCCGCAGGAGCAGATTGCCCTCATCTTCATTCTGTACGGAATTTTGATCCTTTTTGTGCTGGCCGGTACCGTTATTTCGGTATTCATAAACAACCGTCGCTATATGAACAGGTTCGGGGCGGTGACGCTCCTCATATTTATATCCTTTCTTGCCGGCAAAAGCGTTTTTGGTTAAAACCCCTTTAAAGCGATTTTGCTACAATCTTGCAAATTTTGAATTTCGGAGCGTAAAATGTGGTTGATACAGGAAGCCGACACTGTCTTGAAGAGCGAGCTCGGCGTAAAAGAGAGAGTTTTCGAAAGAGACGGGGTCGAGGTCTACGACTCCGGATACTTCGGCAAGATACTGCTGTTCGGCGGAAAGGCGCTCTATTGTGAGCACGACAGCGCTATGCGCCACGAGATTATGGCGCATATCGCGATGTGCACACACGAAGAGCCCTCCAGGGTACTTGTCGTAGACGGCGGAGACGGAGCTTTGGCGCATGAGCTTCTGAAGCACAAAGATGTGAAGATAGACGTGGTTGAGAGAAACGGTGCCGTACCCGAGGCGGCATCGGCGGCCGGCCTCTACACCCGGGCCCTTGAGAATGAGAGGGTTTCGTTGACGGTAGGCAGTGTCGACCACTTCGTATCTTCAGCCGAAGATGAGAGCTACGATATCGTACTGCTAAACAGGTTCGACGAGATAGATTTTTCCGACGAGACCTTTTTTACCCATATCGGGCGTATTCTGACCCCGAAAGGGCTTGTCGTATCGGACGCTTCGAGCCAGCTTTTCGATATGTCCGGGCACAAAGCCGCTCTTTCGGCCCTGTGTGACGGTTTTAAAATCGTAATGCCGTTCTGCTACACATCCATGGTTCAGCCCGGCGGTGAACGGTGGTTCGCGATGGGCAGCAGGTTTTTCCACCCTACGGCCGACATCAACCTGCAAAGAGCGGATCTGACCGACGGATACAGCTACTACAACAGTGATCTCCATCCGGCCCGTTTCGCTCTGCCGACCTCGATATTCGAGCAGCTCAAAGAGTATATAAGGCGTTGAGAGTGGCGTTTGAACATGCGGTTGCGCTTACCGGGGGCATAGCCAGCGGCAAATCTACCGCATGCAATCTTCTGAAACTCTACGGGTTGAGAGTGATCGATGCCGATGCGATAGCCAGAGAGATCCTCCGGTCGGAGGCGAAGAGCATCGCGAAACTCTTCGGTGAAGAGTACCTGGTCAACGGCGAGGTAGACCGCAAGGCTCTGGGGAGACTGATCTTCGGCGACAAAGATGCCAGAAAGATGCTAGAAGAGCTGCTGCACCCGAAGATAAGGGATGAGATAGTCCGCCGCAGCGAGGAGCAGGAGAGGTTCGGCGGCCCCTATATTGTGGATATCCCTCTCTTTTTCGAAACCGGTGCATACCCCATAGAGAGAGTGATCGTAGTCTATGCGCCGCGCGAAGTACAGAAAAAGCGCCTGATGGAGCGTGAAGGTCTGAGTGAAGAGGAGGCGGAGGCGAGGCTGAACGCCCAGATAGATATAGAGGAGAAGAGGGCGCGGGCCACATATCTGATCGACAATAGCGGAAACCTTAAGCATCTACAGCGCGAATGTGAGCGAATCTTCAAAGAGATCACCGAAAACAGGTAATCGAACTAATAAATCCACTTAATATAAGCACACTTTAAGCTATGGTATAATTGCACCGTTTTTTTGTCCGGTGGAGAGCATCGGCGGCAGAATTTTGGACGGTAAAGGCGAAGATAGATTATGACACTGGCAAAATATTCGGCGAGCGGAAACGACTTCGTCATATTTCATACGTTTGTCAAAAGAGAGCGGTCCGCACTGGCCAGAGCACTCTGTCACAGGCAGGAGGGGGTCGGAGCGGACGGTCTTATCGTTCTGCTTCCGCATGGGGAGTACGACTTTGAATGGCAGTTTTACAATGCTGACGGAAGTGTCGCTTCCATGTGCGGAAACGGCAGCAGGGCGGCAGCACACTATGCCCTGAAAGAAGGCCTTGCCGGGAGTGTTATGCGGTTTCTTACAGGTGCCGGTGTCATTGAGGCTCATGTTGATGGAGACGTTGTCGAAAGTGAACTTACACCGCCGATGTTGATAGAGAAGGATATAGAAGCCGGCGGCAAGGTGTGGTGGCTTATAGATACAGGAGTACCGCATCTTGTGGCTATAGTTGACACCGTTGACAACTTCGATCTGAATGAGGCCAGAGAGCTTCGTGACAGATTCGACGCCAATGTCAATATAGCCTCCGTCGACAGCAGCGCCGTTCTGCATGTGCGCACATATGAAAGAGGTGTAGAGGGCGAGACACTTGCCTGCGGAACCGGAATGGCGGCGGCATTCTACCGGGCCAATCGTGAAGGCAGAGCGGGTGAAAGCGCGATAGTCATTCCGACCGGAGGCGAAAAGCTCGAACTTGCACTGAAAGGTGAAACATTGACCCTCAAAGGCGAGGTACGCCATATATTCGATACAGTATTGGAGAGAAAATTTGATTAGATTTATTACCGGAGTTATCTTTATGTCGGTTCTTTTGGGTGCCGATACCCTAAAATCCTTTCCGGAGGACTACTACAAGATAAAAGATGTCAAGAAGCAGAAGGAGAGTTTTGTAAAGATTCTCTATCCGCTAATCCTCAAAGAGGAGGAGAAGATAAAACGGGAGAGAGCTTTTGTCAAAGCGTTCTTTTCACACTTTACGGAAGACGGCATCGCCAACCCAGAAGCTGCGGCAAAGCTTGCCAAAATAGCCAAAAAGTACCGCATAAAATCTCTATACGACAAACGTGAGTACCTCAAGAGGATCGATACGATCCCTGTCTCTCTGGTGCTTGCACAGGCCGCCATAGAGAGCAACTGGGGCAAGAGCCGCTTTGCGAAGGAGGCCAACAACCTCTTCGGCGAGTGGACATGGGGAAAGAGGGGGATAGTTCCTAAAAACAGGCCCGAAGGTGAGCGTTACAAGATAAGAATATTCCCCTCCCTGGAGGCTTCCATAGCCTCATATATGCGCAATCTCAACCGGCACTGGGCATACAGTGAGTTCCGCGAGGCGCGCTTGGCGGCGAGAGAGAAAGGTCTCCCCTTTACCGGCTTTGTGGCAGCAGCCTACCTGAAGAGATATTCGCAGATGGGTGAGAGGTATACGCATATGGTGAAACTGACTATCCGAAAACATCAGTGGAGTCTGTTCGATATGCCGCAGGGTGCGCCCGGAACTCCGGAGAGCGGCAGGGAGCTGGCTATGCTTCTCGGTACGGACTTGAAAAGAGCCGCGAACTTTTAGCGAATGCCGGGGAACCGTAACACCGGTTCCGGCCCATACGGCTGCTACTGCAGCCCCGCCTCTTTGATCGCCTCGGCCTGGAAGTGGGCTATCAGCGGCTCGATGATCTCATCCAGAAGGCCGCCTTCCATAATTTCGTTCAACCTGTAGAGTGTCAGGCCTATTCTGTGGTCGGTTATGCGGTTTTGCGGGTAGTTGTAGGTTCGTATTCGTTCGCTTCTGTCACCTGAGCCCACCTGCGCCTTCCTGTCGGCGCTGGATGCGGCCAGCTGCTCCTGCATACGCTTTTCGTATACCCGGGCCTTCAGAATCTTGAGAGCCTTCTCCTTGTTCTTGTGCTGCGACTTCTCATCCTGCATCGCCACGACTATGCCTGTAGGGATGTGGGTGATGCGCACTGCCGAGTCTGTCGTGTTTACGGACTGTCCTCCGCATCCGCTCGATCTGTAGACATCGATTTTAAGATCGTTCGGGTTGATCTGCACATCTACATCCTCTACCTCCGGTAGTACCGCCACCGTTACCGCGGAGGTGTGTATACGCCCCTGCGATTCGGTTGCCGGAACTCTCTGTACGCGGTGGGTTCCCGCCTCATATTTGAGGCGGCTGTATACGCGGTCCCCTTTTATCAGGGCCACGATCTCCTTGTAGCCTCCCGCTTCGCTCTCGTTCGAGCTCTCTATGACGATCTTCCACCCCTTGTTCTCCGCGTATCTGACATAGGCTTTGAAGAGGTCGCCCACAAAAAGGGCCGCTTCGTCGCCGCCGGTTCCGGCGCGGATCTCGAGATAGATATTTTTGTCATCATTGGGGTCTTTGGGCAGAAGCAGGAGCTTGATCTCTTCGTTCATCTGTTCAAGCTTCGGTTCGAGCTCCTTGAGCTCTTCGGCAGCCAGCTCCCCAAGCTCCGGATCGGCGAGCAGAGAGCGATTCTCCTCTATGGCATCTACCGTCTCTATGTACTCTTTCGCTTTCTCCACAAGCGGTTCGAGGTCTGACTGCTCTTTCGAGAGAGCGGTCATCTTCTTGATGTCACCGGTTATCTCCGGAGAGCTTAGAAGGGTGTTTATTTCGTTGTATCTGTCGATGAAGGGTTGGAGTTTCTCTTTCAGCATAGAGGAGGAGTTGCCGTTCGATTCGGCACAGGCGCGCTTACGCGGCGCCGAGTGCGTTTACTTTGGTCTGCAGGCGGCTTACTTTGCGTGCAGCTGTATTTTTCTTGAGGATACCTTTGCTCACATATTTGTGAAGCTCTCTGTTCGCTATTTTCATAGCATTGTCGGCAGCCTCTTTGTCGCCGGCCTCAACCGCGGCCAGAACCGCCTTGGTGATGTTTTTTATACGCGTTTTGTAGTATCTGTTGCGAGCCGTACGCTTGACTGTCTGTCTGATGCGCTTTATCGCTGATTTATGGTGTGCCATATGGTATAATCCTTGTCATTAGAAAATTCTGGGGAATCATAGCTTAAAATTTATTAAATTTAAATTAAATGTAAGGATTCCGCAAAGGGGAAAAATGAAACTTTTCGGTACCGACGGCGTAAGGGGACTCGCCGGCAAGGATCTCGACGCTTTTGTCGCCATGAAGCTGGCTATGGCTGCAGGCGTCTACTTCAGAAAACATGCAAAGACAAACAAGATACTGGTAGGCAAAGATACGCGCAGAAGCGGCTATATGATAGAGAATGCCCTGGTAAGCGGTTTGACGGCCGTCGGGTACAATGTTATACAGATAGGCCCCATGCCGACACCGGCAATCGCTTTTCTGACCGAAAACATGCGGTGTGACGCGGGAATCATGATAAGTGCGAGCCACAATCCGTATGAAGATAACGGAGTAAAGTTTTTTGATGCCCGCGGAAACAAACTGGGCGAGAAGGATGAGGCCGCGATAGAGAAGATATACTTCAATACGGAGCTGCTGATATCCGAGCAGAAAAGAGGCAGGGAGATCGGCTCTTCGAAGCGTATCGACGATGTGATAGGACGCTATATTGTACAGCTTAAAAACTCCTTCCCGACGGACTTGACACTCAACGATATCCGGGTGGTGCTGGATACCGCCAACGGAGCAGCGTACAAGGTGGCACCAACCGTATTCGAAGAGCTCGGTGCCGACGTCATAGTCATAAACAACCGCCCCAACGGCTACAATATAAACGACAATTGCGGAGCGATATATCCGGAGGCCCTTAGCGAAAAAGTGAGAGAGTACCGTGCCGACATAGGTTTTGCGTTCGACGGCGATGCCGACAGGCTCGTAGTTATAGACGAAAAGGGAGAGCAGGTAGACGGTGACAAGCTGATAGGGGCTTTGGCAATGCACCTCAAAAGTGAAGGAAAGCTGGCGAATGACTGCGTCGTAGCGACGGTAATGAGCAATCAGGGGTTAGAAGATTTCCTCTCGGAACAGGGCATAAAGCTCATACGGGCGAATGTGGGTGACAAATATGTCCTGGAGGAGATGCGGAAAAACGGGTGCGTGCTGGGCGGCGAACAGAGCGGCCACGTGATCTTCAGCGAATACGCCAAAACGGGTGACGGCCTGGTTACCGCTCTGCAGACGATAGCCCTGGTACTTCGAAGCGGTAAGAGGGCGAGTGAAGTTCTGAATCCGTTCGAGCTCTATCCCCAGAGACTGCACAATATCCATGTGGCCGAGAAGAGGCCGCTCGATACCATCGAGGGGCTGAAGGAGAAGGAGGAGCGGATCAGGGCCGACGGACTCCGCTCTCTTATACGCTACAGCGGTACCGAAAACAAGCTTCGTATCCTTCTGGAGGGGAAAAACGCAAAGAAGATAGAGAAGTGGATGGCGGAGCTGGAGAACTTCTTCAAAAAAGCGTTGAATGCTTAAAGCCTGGACCGTTTTTCTGCTGGCCGCAGCCGGCGTATACATTGTCGATCAGAACATAAAGCAGATATTTCTTGCCGGGTGGCGGTGGGAGAGCGACTGCATTTCGCTCAGCCTCGTCTTCAACAAGGGCGTAGCATTTTCCATGTTATCGTTCCTGGGGCCCTACCTCAAATGGATACAGATAGCCCTGCTGGCTTCGGTCATGGGTTATATCATACACGGGGGATACCTGAACAGGCACTCTCTTCCCCTGGGTATCCTGTTCGGCGCCGCCATAGGCAATATAGCTGACCGTTTTATGCACGGAGGAGTTGTCGACTATGTGCACTGGCACTGCGGCTTCGACTTCGCGGTATTCAATTTTGCCGATGTGATGATCGATTTTGCCGTAGCGTGGCTTCTGATCGAGCACTTTTTCTTTAAAGGCGCCCTTAATAAAGATGAGACAGGTTTAAGAAAAAATCAATGAAGATTTTGTATAATTCCGGCACAAAATCTCCGCTCTAAACTCCGTTTTATGGAAAATGAGCATTTTTTCTGCTAATATAACCGCAATGGAACGGTCGCGTAGCTCAGTTGGTAGAGCACTACCTTGACATGGTAGTGGTCACAGGTTCAAGTCCTGTCGTGGCCACCATAACTTTATTTCCCGAAACGAAAAATCGAAAACCGAAAAGCAAACATGGTTTCCGCCAGATGCGGGACTTTTTTGTTTGAAAAACCGGCGTTACGCAAAAAGTGTAACGTCATCCCGAAATCCATGATTTCGTAGCTTTAGGGGTGCAAGTCCCCGCCAAATCTTGGGATTTGCTCCGGCTTTGCGCAATATCGGAGAAAAACTGCTTTTCGGTTTTCGATTTTCAAAACGACGAAGGAATTGCTTGGAAGAAAAAGAGATCATTGCCTACAGAACCGAAGACGGGCATATCATAGACACTCAGACTGCCGCCGAAAGCGGTTGTGACAACTGCGAACCCATCTACTACGACAACTCCCCCGATGCACTCGAAGTGATACGCCACTCCACGGCCCACCTGATGGCACAGGCCATCAAACAGCTATACCCCGATGCACAGTTTTTCGTCGGCCCCGTTGTGGACGAAGGTTTCTACTACGATTTCAGGGTTGGTGAAAAGATCGGTGACGGCGATCTGAAAAAGATCGAAAAGAGGATGCAGAAGCTCGCCGGGAAGAAGATCGACATAGAGCGCTACTGTATTCCAAAAAGCGAAGCCGTAGAGAAGTTCGCCGGCGACGACCTGAAGCAGGAGGTTATGAAGCGGATAGAGGATGAGAAACTCTGCATCTACCGTCAGGGAGACTTCGAAGACCTCTGCCGGGGGCCGCATGTACCCAATACGAAGTTTCTACGCAACTTCAAACTGACCCGTGTAGCCGGAGCCTATCTGGGCGGAGATGAGAGCAGGGAGATGCTCACCCGTATATACGGTATAGCTTTCGCCGATAAAGAGAGCCTCAAAGAGTATCTTCGCATGATAGAGGAGGCCAAAAAGCGAGACCACCGCAAGATCGGAGCCGACTTGGGGCTTTTCATGTTCGACGAGGAGGCCGGAGCGGGGCTTCCGTTCTGGATGCCGAAGGGTGCGAGGCTCAGAAGCAAGATAGAGCAGATTCTCTGGAGAGCCCACAGGCGCCGAGGATATGAACCGGTAAGGGGCCCGGAGATACTTAAGGCCGATATGTGGCGCATAAGCGGCCACTACGCATGTTACGGCGAAAATATGTACCTAACCGAGATCGACGGGCAGGAGTATGGCCTCAAGCCTATGAACTGTATAGGCCACATACTCATCTACAAGAAGGATATCCACAGCTACAGAGAGCTTCCCCTGAAGTACTTCGAATACGGAGTTGTCCACAGGCATGAGCAGAGCGGTGTGCTGCACGGCCTTCTGAGGGTCAGGGAGTTCACGCAGGACGATGCGCATATCTTCTGTACCCCCGAACAGATAAAACCGGTAGTGATAGATGTCCTGGAGTTTGTCGACAGTGTAATGAAGATATTCGGCTTCGACTACGAGATGGAGATCTCGACCAAGCCGGAGAAGGCGATAGGTGACGACGCAATCTGGGATACGGCGACAAAGGCACTCAAAGAGGCTTTGGATGAGAACGGCTTCGAGTACGGCATAGACGAAGGTGGCGGAGCCTTTTACGGACCGAAGATCGACATAAAGATAACCGATGCGCTGAAGAGAAAATGGCAGTGCGGAACGATACAGGTGGACTTCAACCTGCCCGAGCGCTTCGAGATGGAGTATGTGGATGAAGATAACGGGCGAAAACGCCCCGTCATGATCCATAGGGCCATCCTGGGCAGTTTCGAGCGCTTCATAGCCATCCTGACAGAGCACTTTGCCGGCGAGTTCCCGATCTTCATCGCGCCTACGCAGGTGATCTTCGTGCCGATTGCCGAAGATCACGTAGCCTACGCGAAGGAGCTTGCGGGCGAACTTGCGGAGTTCGATGTCGATTGTGAAATCTACGACAGGAACGAATCTCTGGCAAAGCGTGTGCGGACGGCGGAGAAGCAGAAGGTGCCGATGATCGCCATCATCGGCGATGAGGAGGTTTCTAACCGTAAAGTTGCGGTGAGAGACAGAAGAGAGCGCAGACAGTATACTCTGGATGCGGCGGAGTTTATCAATCTCATAAAGGAGCAGACAAGTGAGGTCAGAATTTGAGTAAGAAGCAAGATGTAATCATGAACGATGATATCAGGGCCCGTGAGGTTCGCCTGGTAGGCGATGACGGTACGCAGTACGGTATAGTCAGCCGCGACGAGGCGCTGGATAAGGCGGCGGAAGAGGGGCTGGATCTCGTTTTGATTGCACCGCAGGCGAATCCTCCGGTCGCCAAGATAATGGACTACGGAAAGTTCAAGTATCAGCAGGAGAAGAAGAAGAAAGAGGCGAAGAAGAAGCAGAAGCAGATCGAAGTGAAAGAGATCAAGCTCTCTGTAAAGATCGCCCAAAACGACATCAACTACAAAGTGAAGCACGCCAGGGAGTTCCTGGAGCAGGGCAAGCATGTGAAGTTCAGAGTATTCCTGCGCGGCCGGGAAATGGCGAACCCGGAGGCCGGGGTAGAGGTTCTCAAATCTGTCTGGCCGATGGTCGAAGATATCGCAGAGCTTGAAAAGGGGCCGTTCCATGAAGGGCGCTACATAAATATGTATGTCGTACCCAAGAAAGATAGCCAGAGCAAGAAGTGATTTTTTGGTCGATAGTCGATGGCGGGCCGTTACGCTGTGAGTATTTAAAACCTGTGGTTGAATTTGGGAGTGTTTATTTTTTGTAGCTTTTTCGCTATAATTACGCCCCGTTTTGCACATTGGTTTTGTGCTATCTTATAAAGGAGGAAATTCATGCCTAAAATGAAGACGGTACGCGGCGCTGCCAAGCGTTTCAAGGTCAAAAAGAGCGGCAAAATCAAGCGCGGTTCGGCGTTTAGAAGCCACATCCTGACCAAAATGAGCCAGAAGCGCAAACGCAGACTTCGCAGTGCGCAGTATGTTGCGGATGTTGATTCTGCACGTGTAAAAACAATGCTGGGAATGAAGTAGTCCCTGAAAATCGGAGAAAAACAGTGTTCCCCTTTGCGAAAGCGAAAGGGCAAGTCCGGCAGTGCCGGCACCTCAAATCTTAAGAGATTACAGGTAAAGAAAGGAAAAAAATGCCAAGAGTAAAGACAGGGGTTGTAAGAAGACGCCGACACAAAAAGATTCTGAAGCTTGCCAAAGGCTTCTACAGCGGAAGAAGAAAACACTTCAGAAAAGCGAAAGAGCAGGTCGAAAGAAGCCTGGTTTACGCCTACCGCGACAGGAAACAGAAAAAACGAGAATTCAGAAAACTCTGGATTATCCGTATCAATGCAGCGTGCCGTCTGAATGATATGAACTACTCCACATTTATGCACGGGTTGAAAAAAGCCGGTATCGAGCTAGATCGCAAGATCCTTGCCGATATGGCCATGAACAATCCTGCAGCGTTTGAAAAGATCGTCGAGCAGTCAAAAGCCGCTCTGGCGTAAATTTATTTTATATGCGCCCGAAAACCCGGGCGCTCTCTTCACGAACTCTCAATCCAAATATTTTGATATAATCTAATGTTTTAACCCCGATTTTGCAATAGAATTCGGAAAAAGTTGTGCCGACTCTCTAGCGGAGGGTTTTATTAGATTTGCCGATCGCTATTGCAAAATCCTGGTTCAACAGAGTTTCGGCGAATCTGCCGGGAAATATCGTGACAAAGCAGCATAATGAAGATACTTGTTACCGGAACAGCGGGATTTATAGGTTTTTTTCTTGCTAAGAGACTGCTCGAAAAAGGCTATGAAGTTGTAGGCATAGACAACATAAACGACTACTACGATGTGAACCTGAAATATGGGCGGCTCAGGGAGCTTGGGATAGAGGCCCGAAACTGCGGATATGGTGAAACGGTACTAAGCTCTCTTTGGCCCGGGCACTCTTTTTGCAGGATGGATCTCTCCGACAGCGATGCAATGGATGAACTCTTTGAAAGAGAGAAGTTCGATGCGGTATGCAACCTCGCGGCACAGGCCGGGGTACGCTACTCTCTCGAAAATCCGATGGCTTACGTGCAGAGCAACCTGACAGGATTTGCCAACATCCTGGAGGGATGCCGCAATCATGAGGTAGAGAACCTCTGTTACGCCAGCAGTTCGAGCGTTTACGGCCTGAACAAGTCTATGCCTTTCAGGGTGAGTGACAGTGTAGACCACCCCGTAAGCCTCTACGCCGCCACGAAAAAGAGCAACGAACTTATGGCACACACCTACAGCCATCTCTACGGAATAAAGACGACAGGTCTGCGGTTCTTTACCGTTTACGGACCGTGGGGCCGTCCCGACATGGCACCGATGCTCTTCGCAGACGCCATCTTGCATGAGAGGCCGATAAACGTATTCAACTATGGTAAAATGGAGAGAGACTTCACCTATATCGACGATATAGTCGAAGGCGTCGCACGTGTGATAGAAAAGCCCGCCGAACCGAACAGCAGCTTCGACTTCCACCACCCCGACCCGGCTACATCGCCGGCACCCTACAGGGTCTATAACATAGGAAACGGCAAGCCCGTCAAACTGATGGATTTCATCCAGACACTCGAAAAACATCTCGGCAAAAAAGCAGAGATGAATATGATGCCGATGCAGCCCGGTGATGTCGAGGCGACATGGGCCGATACGAGTGCGCTGGAGAGGGATGTCGGGTATAGGCCCTCTACCGATCTCGACAAAGGTATAGGGGAGTTTGTGGAGTGGTATAGGAAGTTCTATGCAGTGTAGCAGTTTGTCTGAATGAAGAGCCGAAAAAGAGTGTGAGAAGAAGTTGATCGGTTTTCGCATAAAATCCAGAACTCTCAAAGACCTTCTGAAGGTTCTCTCGGGAAACATCGTAGCGCAAGGGCTTGGTTTTGCAACGACAGTTCTGGTCTCGAGGGATCTGGGACCCTCCGAGTATGGCATATTCTCCCTTATTCTGGCGATATTTACAATCTTGGTACAGATATCGGACTTTGGTATATCGACCTCGTATGTGAAGTTCACGAGTGAACATCTTTCTGAACGAAGAGAGATATTTACCACGGTACTTGCAGGCAAGACACTGCTCTCATTGATCGTGGCTTTGGTAGCCGTTTTCGGTGCCGACCATATATCCCGTTTCTTTTTCGACAGCGATAAGTATGGAGCTCTTATCTCTTTGATATCTGCGGCGGTTCTCTTTCACTCCATATTCTCTACTGTGGTAGCCCACTATCAGGCTCTTCAGAACTTCAGGGCATACTCGATGCTGAAGATATTTCACTCGGCAATGAAGCTGCTAACCGTAGTCGTGGTATCGTTCTTATTTTCAAAAGAGCAGCATATTGAATACTTTATTCTTACCTACGCCTATACGGTCGTACTGCTTCTTTTTGCACTTTTGTATAAAAACTTCCGTTATCTGGGCGGTTTCAACAAGAGGTATCTCATAGAGATATATAGGCTGGGTTTCTGGATATTTCTCTCATCTATTGCAACTATGATCATAATGCGTCTGGATATTATGATGCTTCAGAAGATGAGTACGTCCGTTGAGGTCGGCTACTATAGCGCGGCGCTGAATCTTGCCATGATATTTCCGCTGATTACGGCATCATTGGTAACTACACTGCTTCCTAAAATGGAGAGTTTTTTGAAGCAGCACACCATCAAAGCGTATATATTCAAAGTTCTGTCGAAGACAAAATATGTAGTGATCGTGCTGATTATGCTGGAACTGATCTCCGGCTATCTTGTAGAGGCTGTATACGGAAGCGGCTATGAGGGGAGTGTCACGGTTTTTCGCATACTCCTTTTTGCATTTATTTTCGGCGTGATAGTGAACCCTGTTTCACTGGTGATGCTCTCTATAAACAGAGCCCATCTTCTTACTCTTCTCAACTGGATTCAGCTCCCTTTGAATTATGCGGGAAATCTCGTTTTTATACCGCTGTTGCAGGCTGAAGGGGCGGCAATAAGTACTGTGATTTTGAGAATTGTCGGGGGAGCGTATATAATTATCTATCTTTTAAAGGCAAGAGATTATGATAGGGAGACTTAAAAGGTATCTTTTAAAAAGAAAACTTGGAATTCTGCACAGAAATATCGATATCACCGAAAACTCTACATTCGGGGATTGGGAAAATATTATTTGGCATGACAATATCTACATCGGGCCTCATGCCTACATATGGGCAATTGGTGGACTTGAAATACATGATAATGTCATAATAGGACCACGAGTAACTATACATACCTCAAATCATAGATTCGAAAACGCTACGATGCTTCCATACGATGGATACAGCTATCTCAAAAAGGTGACAATTGAGAAGAACGTATGGATCGGAGATTCTGTAATGATAGTACCGGGCGTTACGATAGGAGAGGGTAGCATTGTGGCTATGGGAAGTGTAGTGACCAAAGATATTCCGAAATACTCCATTGTCGGAGGTAATCCGGCCACGGTGATCAGGCATAGAGATATAGAGTGCTACAAAAAACTGGATCAGAATGGAATGCACTATATGAAGATGAAAAAGCTTGGAAAAGTGAAATGGACATATATAAATGGGTAGAAAGATAGTCATATCCGGCTGGTACGGTCCCGGAAACATAGGAGATGAAGCGATACTTCAGGCTATGATCGATATTTTTGAAAAGGAGTTCAAAGAGTGTGAAATCACCGTACTCTCGTTCGACCCCGGGTATACGAAAAAGACGCAGGGTGTCGACGCTGTTATGCAGTATCCATCGGGAAAGAGGAGATGGCTGAAATCTATATTGAGCCTGGATATTTTCGCAACATTGAAGGCTATAAGAGAGTGCGATCTGTTCGTTATGGGCGGCGGTGGGTTTCTTTCCGACTGGCAGCCGAATGTCCCGAAAGATTGGCTCAAGCAGTTCAAAGTGGCGAAATATTTCGGAAAAGAGACCTGGCTTTATAGAATCGGAGCAGGCCCGTTTCTTACCGATGCCGGCAGGGAGACGACCAGGTATTATATTGACAATTATGTTGACAGGGTTAGCGTCAGAGACAGGGCGTCGCATGATGAGCTGGTGAAGAGTGCCGGAGTTAAAAAGAGTGTAGAGATTGAGATAGATCCCGTTGCAAATATCTGTGTAGAGAGATATATGAGCGGGAAAAAGAGTACAAAGAGCATCGGCATAATATATACGGAGTATTTTAAAAACAGATTTTTCAGACCGGAAGTGAGAGATAGGTGGGAGTCTCTTTTCAACGCCTACTGCGCACAGATACAGGCTGTTATCGAGCAGGGTTTCACTCCTAGGCTTATCTTTTTTCAAAAGAGTATAGAAGAAGAGCTGGCGAAGAAATTTCTTGATATTTTCGGTGACTCGGTAACGGTGGAGTTTCCCGGTGATTACAAAGAGGCTATCTCCATGATGGAGAGCTCAAGAGGGATCATAAGCTTCAGGCTTCACGGCAACATTTTGGCATATGCCATGAAAAAGCCGTTTCTACCGATAATCTACCACCATAAAACAGCCGGCTTTCTGGAGCAGATCGGATACGGTAACGACTCTCTTCGGTTGGAGGTCGGTGACGGCGAAAACTGGAGGGAGAGCGAGATAGATATCGAAGAGTGGAGAGCGAAAACGGTAAAGTTTATAGAGAAAATAAAATGAGAGTTGCGCTTATGACAGAATACAGCATGGTCGGAGGAGGAGAGTCCAATCTGCTCAGCCTGGCCGGTGAGCTTGACAAAAGTGTGAAGGTGACGCTCTTTTGTCACGGTATTGTAAAGGATAGAGCCGAGGAGAGAGGTCTGGACGTTGTGGAGTTCAAGACAGAAAAGAGATGGTACAGATCGATACCTCTTCCGGTTTTCGACAGAGAGCTTGTCGGGAAGCTGAACAGCTTTGATATCGTTCATGCATACTCCGTCAATATACTTCCGCTGCTCTTTTTTGTCAAAAGCAAAAAGGTGTGGACAAACCACGGGTATTGGGAGAGGCCGTTCGGGCTTAGGGCTTTCATGATTGACAAAATAGTTGACAGGGTGATATGCGTTTCAACGGATGTCAACAATAGTGCCGAGTTTGAAGAGTCCAAAAAAAGAGTGATATTTCTAGGGACCGATTTCAAGATAGACAAGGGGAGGGGAGGCGGCTTCAACAAGGAGTCTGTAGAGATTGTCTGCGTAGGCAGATTTCAGCGTATAAAAGGGCAGGATCTGCTGATAGATGCGCTCAAAGAGCTTTCAAAAACAGTAAGCGGCAGGATAACAGTACGTTTTGTGGGGGATGTCAATGCAAACACCCCTGAAGATCTGGAGTTCAAAAATGAACTTCTCGAAAAAGCGCAAAGGGCCGGCTCCGAAAATCTCTCCATTCTGTTCGAGGGTTTCAGGTCGGATGTCGAAAAATATATGGGCGCGGCCGACCTGGTTGTCATTCCTTCCAGATATGAGTCTTTCGGCATGGTGGCCATTGAGGCTCTTGCATGCGGAAAGCCGATTGTGGCACCGGATATCGGTGGCATTAGAGATATTGTAGACTCTGAAAAGGTTGGACTTCTCTTCGAAGCGGGCAATGTTGCGGATCTAAAAAAAAAGATAGAGTATGCGATCTGCAATTACGACTCTTTCAGCCGGGCAGCTTCACTGAAGAGAGCCGGGAAGTTTACGATAGGAGAGCAGGCCGAAAAGCATATTCGGCTCTATAGGGAGCTTTTGAATGGTTAATGTTCTGCTGGTATCTCCCTCCTTTCCGTTTCCGGAACATAGAGACGGCATTGCAAAAATCAACTATAATATATTGACGCGTTGCAGCGGATACAGAGCCGATCTTCTTACTGTGGATGACAGTGATTGTAAGAGGGTGGAAGGGGTTGAGGTTAAATTGATTCCGTTTGTAGAGCCTCCGAAAAAGCTTGAACTGCTGATAAAATGGATTACAACACCGCTTCCAATAAATATAATAAAGTATGAGAGATATATGGACGCTCTGGCAAAAAAGCTGGAGAAGGTGCACGAAGCGTACGATATTATACATATAAGTTCGCCCTTTTTCGCTTCTGTCTACTCCATGGTCTCCGGGAATATTCAAAAAAAGTTGATACTGTTCCCCATAGACTCCATTTCTTTGAACAAAGAGAGGATGCTGGAGAGGGAGAGGTCGCTTGTAAAAAAGGTTGTGACATATATCGAGATGATGAAATACAGGAGGTTCGAGGCCGTAAACTATGCGAAGTACCGGAAAACGGTATTCGTATCCGATGTTGATTCCAAGTACATAAAGAAACTCAACCCGGATATAGAGGCGGAGTGGATACCAAACGGAGTTGACACCGCATACTTCAAGAGCGTTACCCCTTCGGCAAAGGAAGAGTATTCGCTGGTTTTTACGGGAGATATGTCCTATCAGCCGAATGAGGATGCCGTCAGATTTTTTATAGAAGAGGTCTTGCCGCTGATCAGAAAGAGGGTGAAGGTAAAATTCTATGTGGTCGGGAAGAGGCCCAAAGAGTGGCTTCAAAGATATGACTCCGACGATATAGTCGTGACCGGATTCGTGGATGATATCAGAGGTTATCTGGAGAGAGCGGCAGCATATGTATCCCCGCTTAGATTCGGAAGCGGAATAAAGAATAAGGTCCTCGAAGCCATGTCTATGTCAAAAGTTGTCATCGGGACCGAGATCAGTTTCGAAGCGATTGATGTGCAAGACGGAAAGAGCTGCATCGTTGTGCCGCAAGATGCCTCGAAGATGGCCGAGAAGATAGTTGAAGTCATATCCGATATAAAGAGGTATGAATATATGGAACGAAATGCCAGAAAACTGGTGGAAGAGAGATATTCATGGGAAGGTATAGCAAAGAGGTATGCGAAAATCTATGAAAGTTGTACCTATGGTCCACAGAGCTGAAGCCAAAGGGGATGGTGCCGCTCTTTGCCGTATAGCGTTTCTCAATGTAATGGATGGATATTCCGGAGGGGAGATAGTGCTGAAAAGGTTGATAGAGGGCATTGACAGGGGAGTTTTTGATCCTGTTGTCTTTACCAGGGAGAGCAGGTTTGTAAAGATGCTCAAGTGTGACGGGTGCAGGGTTGTAACTATTCCACGGCAGTACCAGCTTAAGCTTAGAAGAGGTCCGGGTGCACTCTTCAGTATACTTGGAAACTTTCTGGTAAGCGGGAAATATGTCCGGGATATGAAGTATCGTTACAGAGTAGATATTATCCACTCCAATTCACTCACTTCAAGTATCTATTTCGCGTTTTGGGCGAAACTTTTCGGAGTAGGGTTTGTCGCCCACAACCACCTGATAAGAGAAGGGAAAATATATAGTGTGCTCTACAGGTATATCGGATGGTGCTCCGACAGAGTGGTCTGTGTCTCCGAAGCGGTCAAAAGATGCTGGCTGGAAGCCGGTGTGCCCGAAGACAAGCTTACAGTCGTATATAACGGATTGCCGGATGATTTTTTCCAACATTAGCTCCATAGATCCGGGCAAAGGGCTGGTAGAGTTCATATGTGCCGTCGAGAAGCTTTCGGCAAGAGATGATCTTGTGTTTGAGATCGTAGGGCGAGCCTCCGAGGTAAACAGGCCTTTTGAGGAGAGTGTGGCAGAGAGCATCAGGAGGAAAGGTTTGGAGTCATCTATAGCTATGAAGGGGTTCATAGAGAATATAGGTGACTATCTGGACAGCGTGGATGCCGTTGTTCTCTCATCATCCACACCGGAGGCTCTGCCTACGGTGCTCATAGAGGCACTTGCGAGAGGTAGAGTCATTATAGCTACAGATGTTGGCGGCGTCAGGGAGATTGTAGATGAGAGCTATGGAAACGTCATCGTCCCTCCGGCAGAGTGTGAGGCTCTCAAAGATGCGATAGAGAAGGTAGCCGGCTATTCAAAAGAGAAACGAGAAGAGATCGGAGAAAGAAATATAGAGATAGCGAAATCGAAGTTTTCGTTAAAAAAACAGGTAGATGAAATGGGTAGACTCTACATGGAGCTTTGTCGAAAATGAGTCTTTTGGGCCACGGAAAACTTGTTACGGTTTTACAATACTTTACAGACAGGATCGACGACTACTGGCATATTCTCTATCCGCTTACCGGCCCGGCGGAGCGGGAGGCCGATCCCTATCTCTACTTTTACGACATATCGAGGAAGGCTACAGATTTCAAAGGCCCTTTCAGTGACGAAGGAGTCTACCTTTTCAAAGGCTACGACGGAAAATGGCATATTCATGCTCTGGAAATTTCGCAGTATGCGCTTGCCTGCTGGCTGGCATGGAGAAAAGCGGATGATGCGACGTGGCGGCAGCGGGCGTTGGTGCATTGTGACTGGCTGGTAAAGCATCAACAAGAGAGGGGCGAGTGGTGTATTGGGCACAAAAATCCGCGATATGCGGACTTGCCAGATCGGTGGTCATCGGCACTGGCGCAGGCGTTGGCTATCTCCGCATTGCTGCGTGCTTGGCGATACAGTGATGAGGTACGCTATTTGCAAGCAGCGGAGCGTGCGGCAGCGTTTTTGGAATATCCCGTTGAAGGGGGAGGACTCAAGCGCATGTTGGTAGATGGAAATTTTATCTACGAAGAGTATCCACGTCTACAGACAAGCGGCGTACTCAACGGCTACATCTCGGCGGTACTGGCACTACGGGAGCTTGCCGAAGCACTGCCCGAACGATGGGAGGTTGCTTATACACGCAATATCGCCAATCTGCTGCGGATACTGCCGCAATACGATACGGGATACTGGTCGCTCTATGCATTGGACGGGACGCTTAGCAGCGGATTTTATCATCGCTATGTGACGACACAGCTTGAGGCATTGGGTGAGTTTGAGCCCGCTTTCTTGCAGTATGCGAAGCGGTTCGAGGCATATACGCACAATCTTCGGTATATATTGCGGGCATTGCGCAAAAAGGTACTGAGATGAAGACACGGAACATCTTGCGTATACGTACATCACGCCATGCATACGGCGGCAACGCTTATGAGGATGCCATGATACGATGCCTTGAGGGGGTATCGTGCAGGGTTGAGGAGATCGTCCCCGTGCCAAACATACGTTCCTGGCTGAAATATCTTGGAGTATTCTCTTTTTTCTGGAAGCTCTACCGTGCACCAAGAGCCAGAAGATACGATATGACCTTCCGCGCGCTGGAAACCGCCTTCTTTTTGCCGAAAGATGTGCGTAACGTAGTTGTCGCGCACCATTACGATCTTGCCTATAGCAATATCTTCTCCCGCATCATGCAGTTTTTGGCGTTCAAAAGCCTGGTGTGGCAGAAGGAACGGGTAGATATACTGATTGTCGTCAGCGAATATTGGAAGGCGTATTTTGAGCAGTTTGGATTTACGCGTATTGAAGTGGTGTACAATGCGTTTGATATAGAGCGGTATCGGCGCACACCGGAAGAGGTGGCCCGTTTCAGGCACCGGTACGGGTTGGAGAAAAAACCCGTGATTTACATCGGTAACCCGCAGAAAAAGAAGGGGACGGATGCGGTGTATGAGAAGCTTGTATCATGCGATGTACACCTTGTAACATCAGGAGTCAAATCTCTGGATATCGATACCGTGCATCTTGAGCTCTCTCATGACGACTATATCACGCTTTTGTGTGCGAGTGATCTGGTGGTTCTCAATTCGCTGTTTTGTGAAGGATGGAACAGGGTGGCGCATGAGGCGCTGCTTTGCCGCACTCCGGTCATCGGCACCAGAAACGGCGGCATGAAAGAGCTGCTTGAGGGGGCGAAGCAAAAGCCGCTTGAGATAGAAACACTGAGTGCTACCGTGGATGCGGTAATGGCATCCCGCGAGCATTATGCGGAAGCGGGATACGCCTTTGCTTCACAGTTTACGATGGCACGTTTTTGCCACCGGACAAAGGAGATCCTGTGTGCGGAATAAGCGGCATCATCCAAAGAGAGGGGTCGGTACAAAGACGTAGCATTGCGCATATGAACCGTCGTCTTGCCCACCGTGGCAGAGATGATGAGGGAATGTGGATTGAAGGGCGTGTGGGTCTGGGACATCGAAGGCTAAGCATCATGGATCTCTCAGATGCGGGACATCAGCCTATGGAGAGTGACCGATGTGTGATCGTCTATAATGGAGAGGTGTTCAACTTTCGACAGATCAGGGAACGGTTGGTCTCGGAAGGCATGCATTTTCATTCGGATTCCGATACAGAGGTGGTGCTACGCGCCTATGAACAGTACGGCATGGACTCTTTGAAGATGTTTAACGGGATGTTCGCATTTGCGCTCTACGACAAGCAGGCGCGGAAACTCTTTCTTGTGCGTGACCGTTACGGCATCAAGCCACTCTACCTATACCGGTCGCACTCACAACTCTGTTTCGCTTCGGAACTCAAAGCGATCGTTGGGCTTGACGGGGTCTCTGTGCACCTTAACAAGGAGGCAATAACGGCGTATCTGCAGTTTCACTATATCCCGCATCCGCAGACCCCTTACGAGGAGATCGTCAAGCTTACGCCGGGAAGTTACTGCGAGATAGATACAGATACCCTTGTCTGTGATGTCGTGCGGTATGATACACCTTCATATGAGCCTGTGGAGAATAGGCTCACCTTACAAGAAGCGGCTGACCGCACGGAAACCCTGCTGCAAGATGCCGTGTCGCTTCGGATGATTGCGGACGTGGAGGTGGGAAGCTTTCTTAGCGGCGGGGTCGATAGTGGTGTGATCACCGCGATGGCAGCAGCCCATACGGGAAAACCGCTTCAAACCTTTTCGGTAGGCTATCGGGATGCCGACTTGTTCGATGAGAGTGCGTTTGCCATGAGGATAGCGCGCCGCTACGGTACAAAGCATCACCGGCTTGTCGCCGATTTTGATGCCGTATATGACCGGCTTGAAGAGATCATCGTCTCTATGGATGAACCCAATGCGGATACCTCTGTCTTTTTGAACTTCTTCCTCGCAGAAGAGACGAAACGTCATGTCAGCGTGGCACTCAGCGGGCTGGGAGGGGATGAGCTTTTTGGCGGATATAACCGGCACAGGGCATTTGTCTGGGGGAAGTATCTCTCCTATCTGCCTAAAGGGCTGGCAGGCAGTCTCATATCGCGGGGGCGTTCTGACAGAACCAGCCGCTGGGGCAATCGGATGCGGCAGCTTGGACGGCTGCTTCACTCCCTCGACCGTGATCCCGCGGCAAGCTATCTGAAGATGATCTCCTATCAGCAGTTGATCACCCCCGAAATACCTGTACGACGGTACCGGATAGAGGAGGTACTTAAATATGACCTTACTTACTATATGAGCGACAATTTACTGGCACTGAGTGACCGCATGAGCATGGCACACACCCTTGAGATGCGTGTGCCTTTTCTTGACTACAGGATGGTGTCGCACGCATTTGCGTTGGCGTCGAAGTACAAAACATCTCTCTGGCAGAGCAAGATCGTCTTGAAAAAGGTGGCGGAAAAGTATATGGACCATGATATGATCTATCGCAGGAAACAGGGATTTGCCGCACCGATTGAGCAGTGGCTCAGGCGTGAAGGACAGGAGCGCATCAGCAGTCTGACAGATATCTCTTTTCTTTCACGGTTTCTGCCTGAAGCATGCATCAGAGACGATATGTACCGTTTCTATGTTTTGGGGCAGGATCGTGCTTTGCAGATATACTCATACTTAGTGCTCTCGCTCTGGTACAGGCTTCACAAGGAGTATCTGGATGACTGATCTTGTATCTGTGATTACCCCGACTTACAATGCGCAGGCGTATCTAGAAGAGGCGATCCTTTCAGTCATGGCGCAGAGTTATGGGAACTGGGAGATGATCATTGTTGACGATGCAAGCGGTGACCGGACTGCTGAAATCGCAGAGATGTATGCCAAAAAGGAGTCTCGCATCAGATTTATACGGCTCGAGAGAAACAGCGGCCCGGCCGTAGCCAGAAACAGGGCTATCGAAGAGGCAGAAGGGCGCTATATAGCGTTTCTGGACGGAGACGACATCTGGGCCGGGAGTAAGCTTGAAAAGCAGATTGCTTTCATGAAGGAGCGCGATGTCGCTTTGAGCTATACGGACTACTACAGGATAGAGGAGTCTGGCGGCAGGAAGATAGATCTCATACATGCGCCGGAGCGTGTAGATTACAGAGAGCTTCTGAAGCAGAATGTCATAGGGTGCCTTACCGCCGTGTACGATACGAAAAAAGTCGGAAAGCTCTATATGCCAGATATTCTGAAGCGTCAGGATTTCGCTCTGTGGCTGGATATACTTAAAAAAGTCCCCTTCGCTTACGGCCTAAACGAGCCGCTTGCATACTACAGGGTAAGAAGCTCCTCCATATCGAGCAATAAAATAGCCTCCAGCCTCTACAACTGGAAACTCTACAGGGAGGTGGAGAAGCTTCCGTGGTACAAGGCGGTTTACTACTTTGGATGGTATACTTACAGAAGTTTTCAAAAATATAGACCCCAAATCTCGAAATAGAATAGTTTGAAATCGTTGCGATCATTGTGGTCAGGCGGTTTGGGGGAAATTTGAGGCGCACCCGTCAGGTGCGTCGACGGTTTTCCCCAAAGTGCATGGCCGCAATGATCGTGACGAGTTCTTCTATCTATATTTCGAGATTTGGGTAGAATAGGAATGAGAGTGAACAGCAACAAAACAGTCGACGAAAAGATCGATTTGAAGTATCTTCTGCTTCTTATGGCGCTGGCATATATTTTCAGCATAGCCGTAAGGATGATCTGGGTCCACTGGGCCTCTGGTATTCCCGAGTTCTACTGGAACGGGCAGATAATGATAAACACCAACGACGGCTACTACTTCGCCAGCGGTGTACAGAAAGAGCTTTTCGGAACCCTTCAGCACAACCCCAGGGTTCCCGATATATGGATGACCGCAACCGTAACGCTCAGCTATTTTGCGGCCAAGTTTCTTCCTTTCTCTCTCGATACGGTTATTTTGTATATGCCCGCGGTCATATCCGGTCTGGTCGTAATCCCCGTCATTCTCATAGGGCGTCTTTACGGAATGACGATTCTCGGCTTCTTCGCGGCTCTTCTGGCGGCTGTCGGGTGGAGCTACTACAACAGGACGATGATAGGCTACTACGACAGCGATATGTTCTCGGCGATGGCGCCGATGTTTATCGTCTATTTTCTGCTGGGCGCCGTAAAGACCAGAAAGCTGGAGTTCGCTCTGGCGGCCGCCTTTATGTTCGCCATCTACCCGTACCTCTACAACTCCGGCCGGGCGATGATTCTGGCCATAGGGGTCATGTACATTCTCTATATGATCGTTTTCCATAGGAGAGAGGAGGGGGTTTACCGGCTTATAGCGCTCGCTATAGCCGGAGCGCTCGCGATCTATCTGCCGCTGAAGCTCCTGCTGCTTGCGGTGCTCTATCTCCTTTTCAAAAGGGGACTCGTTCCGGACAGATTTGTCGAGTACTTTGCATATGCGGTCATAGCTCTCTTTCTTTTTACCGGGAATATGTTCGATTTCGCCTACAACCAGTTCATGAGCTACCTCAGCCGCGGTGTTGAGGAGGAGGGGCTGAAGTTTTTGCAGGTCTCACAGACGATAAGAGAGGCCGGAAAGATACCTTTCGAGATGCTGGCATGGAGAATATCGGGCTCCGTTCCGGGCTTTCTGATCGCTATTGCGGGATATCTGCTGCTTCTTTGGCGAAACAGATCTTTCGTCATAACTCTCCCGCTGATGGGCATAGGTATATTCGCACTCTGGGGAGGTCTGCGCTTTACGGTCTATGCAGTACCTGTAGCCGCTATAGGGGCCCTCTATCTTCTTTATGTGATAGCCTCATATATGAAAGAGAGAAGGTATCAGTACCTCTTTATGGCTCTGGGCACCGCTCTGCTTCTCTATCCCAACATAAAGCATGTTATGGGATACAAGGTTCCCACCGTATTCAACAAATATGAAGTGAAAGTCCTTGACGCCCTGAAGAAGAGAGGCAGCGACAAAGATTATGTCATAGCGTGGTGGGACTACGGGTACCCCATCTGGTATTATGGAAACAAGAACACCCTTATAGACGGAGGCAAGCATAGTCACGACAACTTCATAGTCTCCGAAATATTGACTACAGATTCACAACTGGAGGCTGCGAGGCTTTCTAGAGTTGCGGTTGAGACATATGTCTCATCGAACTACAAAACCGTCGCCGATACACTTTTTAGAAACGGTAAGCCGGACCAGATCAACCCCGGTGAGTATCTAGAGAGGCTGAAATATGAGGAAACGTTCGAACTGCCCAAAAAGAGCAGAGAGGTATATCTCTACCTTCCATGGCGTATGAGCCGCATATTCTCGACGGTAAAGGCTTTCAGTGCGAGGGATCTGGTAAGCGGCAAGAGAACGGACAACCCGCTATATACTACGATGGTTGTTGCGCAAAACGGCAAAAAGATGATCATTTTCGACAATGACATCCGTCTCGACAAGGAGAAGGGGCTCGTTATTATCGGAAAGCAGAAGATACCTATGAAGAGTTTCATAACAGTCGAGATGCTGAAAAACGGGAAGACAAAGGTTTCCGCCCAGGAGATCTACCCCGAAAGCAGACTATCTCTGCTCTTCGCGAAGAGCTACAACACTTTTATACTGCTGGATGAGAAGACGCTCAGATCGAACTATATACAGATGTTCTTTTTCGACCGATACGATCCCGAGCTTTTCGAGCCGGTCGTGATGAGCCCCTGGGCCAAAGTCTACAGGGTCAGGCTTTAGACCCAAATCTCGAAACAGAGATAGAAGAACTCGTCACGGTCATTGCAGCCATGCAATTCCGGGAAAACCGTCGACGCACCTGACGGGTGCGCCTCAAATTTTCCCGAAACCGCCTGACTACAAGCATCGCAACGATTTCAAACTATTCTATTTCGAGATTTGGGTTAGATGAGCCTCTCTCCATAGCTATCAGTTTTCTGTAGAGAAGAGTGTAGAGCGCTATGAAGAGGAGGGCTGTCGTCAGATTCGCCCAGGAGTTGTTGTGGTAGAGGATCGGTAGAAGAGTGAAAGGTGCACACATCGATACGATGAAAAGCGCCGTAAGAGGATTGTTGCGTGTTATATGGCGGTTGATCAGCATATGCAGATGGTAGGCATCAGGCTCCATCGGTGACTTTCCTTCCCTATTTTTTCTTATGATGGAAAATATCACCTCCCATACCGGGTAGATGAGGGTGCAGAGTATATACCAGGGGCTTACGCTCTCGTAGTTGCTGGCGAGGAATATTCCGGAAAGGGCTATGAGAAATCCCAGCAGATACGCCCCTCCGTCACCCAGAAAGATGAGCCCTTTCGGAAAATTCAGCACCAAAAAACCCATCAGCGATGCGATAATCAGGGTGTTGAGCTGCAGTACCTCCACTTCTCCCACGCTGTAGGCGGTTATGCCGAACGAGAGCAGAATAAGCAGCACTACCCCCCCGGCAAGGCCGTTGAAACCGTCTATTATGTTTACAGCGTTCATGACACCTACGATCGCGAAAGCGCTGAAGGGCAGGGCGATATAGTAGG
The DNA here is from genome assembly GCA_003945285.1 of Hydrogenimonas sp. Classification (NCBI taxonomy): domain Bacteria; kingdom Pseudomonadati; phylum Campylobacterota; class Epsilonproteobacteria; order Campylobacterales; family Hydrogenimonadaceae; genus Hydrogenimonas; species Hydrogenimonas sp. The sequence goes on along the minus strand of AP019005.1, from coordinate 2,101,737 downwards.
GGAGTTCTATACCTAGACCGATGTAGGTGACTACCGCATCAGTCAGTAAGATTGCGCTGAATGCTGCCGTAAGCTGAAGCAGCAGCCTGGTTTTGGGCGAAAGTGTTTTGTGGAAATCTTCGAATATACCGCTCAAAAATGCGAGCACTACGGAAATGACGAGATTCCATCCAAGGGGGTTGAAGATCAGAAAGATCAGCCCCGTGACTATACCGATACCTCCCGCTCTGGGGGTAGGAAGCTCATGGAAGCGCTGCGGTTTTGCCTCTGTGTGTGAGTCTATAAAGAGAGAGTAGCGGTGGGAGAGTCGTATGACAAGAAGATTGGTGGTGAGCGACAGAAGAAATGCCCACCACGCAAGCTCTATAAAGTTCGAAAACTGCAGGAACTCCAACCGAAAACCTTAACACTCCGTTTTCAGCACCGCTCCGTTGGCGGCGTTCGAGACGAGCAGACTGTAGCGCTTGAGCCACTTGCTCGGTATCTCTTTCTTTTTCGGGCTCCACTCCTTTTTGCGCCGCTCGAGCTCTTCGTCGCTCAGGTCCACCCGCAGAATATGGGCATCCACATCGAGCTCTATCATGTCACCGTCTTTGAGCAGCCCTATGACGCCCCCTTCCGCGGCTTCGGGGCTTACATGGCCTATGGAGGCACCGCGCGTAGCACCGCTGAAGCGCCCGTCGGTTATGAGGGCCACTTTGTCGCCGAGACCCATCCCCATTATGAGGCTGGTCGGTGCGAGCATCTCCTGCATTCCCGGCCCCCCTTTGGGTCCTTCGTAGCGAATGACCACGACATCACCCTCTTTCACCTTCCCTCCCATGATTCCGGCGATAGCTTCGGGCTGGCTGTCGAAACATACCGCAGGCCCCCTGAATCTACGCATATGCGGATCGATCCCGGCACTCTTGACCACGGCTCCCTCCTCGGCCAGGTTTCCGTAGAGTATGGAGAGCCCGCCCACCTCGCTGTAAGGGTTGTCGATGGTGTGTATGATCGATGTATCCTTTATCTCGGCATCTTTTATCCGCTCCCCGATGGTTTCACCGGTTACCGTAATAGCGTCGAGCTTCAGCACGTCCCCCCGCTTGCTTATCTCTTTCATAACAGCGTTGACGCCACCGGCACGGTTTATATCTTCCATATGAACAGTCGTTAATGAGGGTGAAATTTTCGCTATATTGGCCACTTTGTCGCTAAGTTCGTTGATCTTCTTCAGGTCGAAATCCACCTCCGCCTCTTTGGCTATCGCCATCATATGGAGTACCGTATTTGTACTTCCTCCCATCGCCATATCGACAACGAATGCGTTGTTGACGGCCTTCTCGTTCAAAACTTCGCGGATGTTCGGCCCCTCCGCTTTGGCCAGCTCCACTACACGCTTCGCGGCCGTGCGCACCATCTCGAGTCGCTCTTCCGTCATGGCCAGGACGGTTCCGTTGCCGGGCAGAGCTATCCCCATCGCTTCGCAGAGGGTATTCATGGAGTTGGCCGTAAACATTCCGGAGCATGAGCCGCCGCTGGGGCACGCTTCACACTCTATCTCGTAGAGCTGTTCGTCGCTTATCTTGCCTTTAGCATGTTCTCCCACGGCTTCGAAAGCAGTGGCGAGATCTATAGGTGTGCCGTCCTTGAGGCGTCCGGCCTTCATCGGGCCTCCCGATACGAATATGGTCGGTACGTTGACGCGCAGAGCCCCCATAACCATTCCCGGTACAATCTTGTCACAGTTTGGGATGCAGATAAGTGCGTCGAGCTTGTGGGCGTTCATGACCGTCTCGATGCTGTCTGCAATGATTTCACGGCTCGGCAGGCTGTAGAGCATACCGTCATGCCCCATCGCTATACCGTCGTCGACCCCGATAGTGTTGAATTCAAAAGGTACTCCGCCCGCCTCTCTTATCGCCTCTTTGACTATACGTCCGTACTCCTGCAGAAAGAAGTGTCCGGGGATTATATCTATATAGCTGTTGGCCACCCCGATAAACGGCTTGTCGAAATCCTCGTCTTTAAGACCTGTCGCCCGCAGGAGACTGCGGTGGGGTGCACGTTCGAACCCCTTTTTTATTATATCGCTGCGCATAGTGGTGCTCCATGGGTAAAAATTTGCCTAAATTGTATCGAAAAGTGCTTTAGAGGTGCCCTTATGTTCGCCCCGCTTTTTCATAAAGCAGCAACTTCCGTCTCTCCACTCTTTACACAGATGAAAATTTGGGATATAATACCGATCCCAAAATATGCGGGAGTAGCTCAGTGGTAGAGCACGACCTTGCCAAGGTCGGGGTCGCGGGTTCGACCCCCGTCTCCCGCTCCATGTTTTTGTATCTGGAATTTGTGATAGTTTGAGAACCGAACAAATTTATCGCCCGGATGGCGGAATCGGTAGACGCAAGGGACTTAAAATCCCTCGAACGTTTGTTCGTGCCGGTTCAAGTCCGGCTCCGGGCACCATTTTTGACGGCGACATAGCCAAGTGGTAAGGCACGGGCCTGCAAAGCCCTGATCCCCGGTTCGAATCCGGGTGTCGCCTCCAGAAATTGTCCGGCGGTATAGCCAAGTGTCAAGGCAGCGGCCCCGCAAGGCTGCGATCTCCGTGTTCAATTCCGGATACCGCCTCCAGATCTACATTTTCGGGGGATGGCTGAGTGGTCGAAAGCGGCGGTCTTGAAAACCGTTGAGGGTAACACCTCCCAGGGTTCGAATCCCTGTCCCCCGGCCACAAGCCGATGTTTTGAATCATACATTTTATTTTTGCGAGTGTATTGTTCAAAGCATATCGAAACCTACGGTTTCGCAGCTTTTCGGTGAATACCGGTTTCAGTTATAGAGAGGTGGCCGAGTGGTCGAAGGCGCACGCCTGGAACGCGTGTGTGGCGCAAGCCACCGAGGGTTCGAATCCCTTCCTCTCTGCCATTTCAGACGCGAGCGTTCAGTCCGTCAAGGCGGGTTGAACGCTCCTCTTCAGACCTGTGCAACGGCTTGGCAGGACACCGGGTCAGGACGGGAACGTAGCAGCCCACCCTGTCTTGCTGTGTGCCGCAGTAATCTGGAGGGGAGTCTCAAAGCTTCATATCTCTTACATCCAGAAACGACCCGCTCTCAAACTCTTTCGCTTTTTCAAACGCTTTGGCTACCCTTTCAGCCGCGACTTCAGGCTTTTGAATAGGTCCGTTTTTGAGCCTTCCGGCCGATGGAAATCTCTCTTCGTCCACCTCTTCCGTAATATACCTGACCATCGGCGTGTCTACAACTCCCGGTGCGAGTGCCGTGAAGTGCGTCTCCGGCATCTCCTTGCTGTAGAGTTTCAAAAGCGTGTTGAGCGTCGACTTGGAGAGTGAGTAGCCGCCCCATCCCCTGGAGGCGTTAACTGCCGCTCCGGAGGAGATTCCCACTATCTGCTTCGTATGCAAACCCATGGCGGCAACGGTATCGATGATAACTTTGTTGGCCCAGACGTTGATTCGCATAACCTCCTCTATCTCGTAGAGACCGCTCTTAGACATATCTTTTATCTCTCCAAGCACCCCCGCGTTCAGCACGGCGATATCTATAGCGGAGACACCTTCCAGCAGTTCTCTCAGTGCAGGAGCGATCTTCTCTAGCATCAGCAGGTCGAGGCTTAGATATCTGAAGCGGCGATGTTCGATTGCGGAGCGACTCTTTCTGCCTATGCCGAATACCGTAGCGCCGTTTTCAAGATAGTACTCGGCGAGCGCCCTGCCTATTCCGGAGTTGGTACCGGTTATGAAGATCTTTTTCACCATATTCCCCCTCTTTTTTAATCCTGATTGTATCAAAAGTGCCGTGAAAGGGGGATTTTATATGCTCTATATAAAAAAACTTAGAAAAATGGTTAAATAAACTTGACATCAACAGTATCAAGTTGTTATAATAACGTAAACAATTAAAAAGGAGGATATCATGCTGATGACCAGATTCGATCCGTTCGCAGAAATCAGGGAACTCGAGAAACGACTTCTCGGAGCCACAGAGCTTCCTGCAAAAGGAGAGAAAGAGGTGGTAAACGCATTTCTCCCCACTGTAAATACAAGGGAGGATGAGAATGCGTATGTTGTCGAAGTTGACCTTCCAGGTGTCAAGAAAGAGGATATCAAGGTAAACATCGACCAGGAGAAACGTACACTGACCATCTCCGGAGAGAGAAAGTTCAAAGATGAAGTCAAAAAAGAGGACTACTACAAAATCGAGTCCAGCTACGGCAAGTTTATGAGAACCTTCTCTCTACCTGAAAACGTCGATGCCGAGAATATCGATGCCAAAACCGAAGACGGTGTTCTTGTCATAACACTGCCGAAGGTGAAAAAAGAGGAGAAAGAGGTCAAAGAGATTCCTGTAAAATAAGCGGGTGCCCTTTCGGGCACCTTGTCCCTTCTCTCTAACGCCGCTTTTCAATTTTCTTCAAGTCCCCCTATGTTATAAATCTTTAGGGCACCTCTAAAAACCAATGTCCGCCATAGCTTTGCAAGCTTTTACGCAGACAAGGCGCCGCGCCGCGGGACCGTCCAAAGCCGATTCAAGGAGCGGCAACGCCGACTGTGGGAAAGCTTGTAAAGCCCGCAGGGAAGGCAGATAGAGCGCCATTTCGTAGAAGTTCTCCTTGCTTTCTATGGCCGGACATGGGTTTTTAGAGGTGCCCTAAAGAACCAATCTCAAAACCCTATATTTAGTGAAAGAGACGGGTTCCAAACAGCAACCAGGAGACTCTGTATGAGCGATATACTCAAAATAGGAAATTATGAATTTGCAAGCCGTCTGATTGTAGGAAGCGGAAAGTATCCCGATTTTCAGACAACGAAAGATGCGACACTCGCGAGCGGTGCCGAGATGATTACCGTCGCCGTAAGACGAGTCAACATAACCAACCCCGACGAAGAGAACCTGATGGACTACTTCAGGGAGACGAATGTCAAATTTCTCCCAAACAGTGCCGGGTGCACCACGGCGGACGATGCGATCACCCTCTTCCGCCTGACAAGAGAGGCTACAGGCATAGACCTTATCAAGCTGGAGGTTATAGGGGACACGCAAAAGACACTCTACCCGGATGTCATAGAGACCATAAAGGCGTGCGAAGTCCTCTCCAGGGAGGGGTTCACGGTTATGGCATATACGAACGACGACCCGATAATCGCAAAGAGGCTTGAAGATGCCGGCGCGGCGGCCGTAATGCCGCTTGCCGCACCCATAGGAAGCGGACTTGGTGTCCAAAACAGGTATAATGTCGTATTCGTACGCGAGGCGGTCAGTGTACCGGTAATTGTGGATGCCGGAATAGGTCAGGCGAGCGATGCCGCAGCAGCCATGGAACTTGGGGCGGACGCAGTTTTGACAAATACGGCCATAGCGCAGGCGAAGGAGCCTATCGTCATGGCGGAGGCTATGAAGCATGCCGTTATCGCCGGACGTATGAGCTATCTTGCCGGAAGGATTCCGAAGCGGCCGTATGCGACGGCCTCCAGCCCCGTAGACGGCATGATTCAGTTTTAAACCTCTGCAAAAGCGGAAAGGATCGGCTATGCACTTCAACGGATTGGGAGAGCAGCACAAGTTTCAGGGATGGATCGACAAAAGCCGGGCAAAAGGGTACGTGGATCGCGAACTCTACCGCCTGAAGCGTTACGGAAGCCCGGTAACCATAGGGCTCTTTCGCAGCGCCGATCCGAACTTTGCGGAAAAGTTCAGTTCCTACAGCCGCATGACGGATCATCTCGTACCGTTGGCGGAGCGGCACTACCTCTTTCTTTTGGATCATACGGAGATTTCAGGAGCTGTAAAAGCGGTGGAAAATCTCCTCATTCATATAGACTCTTCAACGGACAAAGAGCGGGTAGCCCTGACCCAGTTGAAAGAGGAGGATGATCTTGAGGGGGCCATAAAGAGGCTTTTGACACTCTTCTCCATAGCCGCCCGGAGCAAGGATGTAATTGTGGAGGATTCATACCTCGAGCGGTAGAATTGGGCGTAACATCAGATTTTCAATATTCCCATCAGGTTGAGCATCATGAAGATCAGGGCGACAGGTGCCACATAGCGTATGCTGAAGCGCCAAACGGCATAGAATCTTTCGCCCATCTCATGCTCCAGGGCCGAGCGCACCCTCTCTTTCTGCAGAACATACCCCGCAAAAACGGCAATCAAAAGTCCGCCCAGCGGCAGAAGAATGGAGTCGGTAGTGTACTCCAGAATATCGAATAGCGGCTTCCCACCGATAGAGAAAATATCACCCCACGCTTTCGTATAGCTCAAGAGGGCTCCTATGCCGACAAGATAGTAGGCGGAACCGGCGATCAGTACCGCCTTGAAACGCGTGGTATCGAAACGGTCGATCAGGTACTGGACTACCGGCTCCACCAGCGAGACGGCGGAAGTGAGTCCGGCGAACGAGAGTGCCAGAAAAAAAAGAAGTGCCAGAAACGTTCCAATATACCCGAAGTTTGAGAGGACCACAGGAAGAGATATGAAGACCAACCCGGGGCCCTGTGCCGCCGGTGCCCCCTCCTGAAAGAGGAAGGTGTATATCACAAGCCCGGCAACCAGGGCTATCAGTGTATCCATGAAGGTGACGATGAAAGCGGTTTGGGTTATACTGGCATTTTTGGGGAGTGAGGCCGCGTATGTCATAATGGCTCCCATTCCGAGGGAGAGGGTAAAGAATGAGTGGCCTACGGCTCGGACTATTGCCTCGGAGTTGAGTTTGCTCCAGTCCGGCTCGAACATGAACGAGAAGGCTTTTGAGAAACCGTCGAGGCTGAAGGAGTAAAAGAGCATCCCAAAGAGTATCGCCATAAGAGCAGGCATAAGGATGAGGTTTATCTTCTCTATACCTCCCTTGATACCCCGGTATACGACATAGGTCACTATAAGAGCGGCGACCGTGTGCCAGAAGATCTGGATGCCGGCTTCGTTGGCGATCAGGTTGTCGAATGTGGCTTTCGCCGCATCGGTAGAGTCGGGGAGGCCGCTCATGAGTTTGAAGAGGTAGTAGAAAATCCAGCCTATGACAACCGAGTAGAAGGTCATGATTATAAGGCCGTTGAAGCCCATGAATCCGGCATACTTCCACCCCTTTTTATCCGGCGGAGCAAGCCGCTCGAAACTTCCTACCGTGTCGCGTCGTCCAAGGGCCCCTATGAGCATCTCCGCCACCATTACCGAAAAGCCTACAAAGGCGATGGTGACGAGATAGACCAGCACGAAAGCTCCGCCGCCGTACTCGCCGGTCATATAGGGGAACTTCCATATGTTTCCAAGCCCTACGGCAGAGCCTGCCGCCGCCATAATAAAACCGATCCGACTGAACTGAGCAATTTTCATTATTGAACCCCGGATTTTTGAAAAATCTTGATGGATTATACCCAAATCTCGAAATAGAATAGTTTGAAATCGTTACGATGCTTGTAGTCAGGCGGTTTCGGGAAAATTTGAGGCGCACCCGTCAGGTGCGTCGATGATTTTCCCGGAAATGGATGGCTGCAATGATCGTGACGAGTTCTTCTATCTCTATTTCGAGATTTGGTTTTACATTTTGTTGACATGGTAAGCCATTTTTACTATAATTGCAGTCCACTTTTTGTCGGGGTGTAGCGCAGCCTGGTTAGCGTACCTGGTTTGGGACCAGGGGGTCGGAGGTTCAAATCCTCTCACCCCGACCATGTGGGACGCTTCTCAGGCAACGCGGATGGTGGGTGTAGCTCAGTTGGTTAGAGCACCAGTTTGTGGCACTGGGGGTCGTGGGTTCGATTCCCATCACCCACCCCATACGCATAATCATCCCGTAAAAATGTATAGATATTGATAATGAGATGAGAGAGAAGACTTTTTGCGCCCGTAGCTCAATTGGATAGAGCGACGGACTTCGGATCCGTAGGCTGGGGGTTCGACTCCTCCCGGGCGCGCCACCCCGGCATCTCCTCGATGCGCCCATAGCTCAGCTGGATAGAGCAACGGCCTTCTAAGCCGTAGGTCTCAGGTTCGAATCCTGATGGGCGTACCATCTTCAAACAGGCGACTACGCGGACGTGGTGGAATTGGTAGACACGCCAGACTTAGGATCTGGTGCCGCAAGGTGTGGAGGTTCAAGTCCTCTCGTCCGCACCATCGACAATCCCCTAAAAATCGGCCTTCCAAGCACCTCACCTCTCAATGTGTGCAGAAAGTGTGCACTTTTTTACCCGACTTTCAAGTCAAGATTTTCTATAAATCCGGCGCGTTTCCTCCTTTCTCTTGGTATATACCTCGAATAACGGGTCAATGTTGTATGAATATCTTTGTGGCCCATCATGGCAGAAACCCAGGGAATTTCTTCGCCCTGCTGAAGCATAATAGAAGCGAAAGTGTGGCGTGTTTGATACAGAACCCTGTAATTCAAACCGCATGATCGAAGCAATGGCTTCCAGTGATACCGTACGATCTTTTCGTATTGGGTAAAATTTTTCCCGTATTGATTGAGAAAAATGTAACTGTTTTCCAGTCCTGTAAGTAGATATTGCGCTTTCATTGCTTTGGAAACAATGGGGAGCATATCCACTATACGCACACTGTTTTCGGTTTTGGGCGTGCTGATCGTTCCGCGACTAACCGCTCTGGAGATGGAGATATATTCTTTTTCCCAGTTAACATCTTCCCATTTCAGAGCCAACAATTCCCCGATACGCATTCCGGTAAAAAACGCTGTCGTAAGATAGTGCTTAAACCATCCCTGGGCCCGATTGATAAGAATTTGCACCTCTTCCAAGCTGAAAGAATTGATTTCAGGTTTGACAATCCTGGGAGCTTTGACCCGATCGAAGGGATTCTTGTCGATAATTTCATTGACGAAAGCATCCTGCAATATGCCACGGAATACATGACGAATATTCATGACATATTTGCCGCTGAGACCGGACTTTAGAAGTTTTACTTGCCACATTTTAAGATCCATTGGCCGGATCTCGTAAAGTTTCCATCCCTGAAAATGTGGTAATATATGCCTTTGGAAGTCACCGAAATATTTTCGGTTGGTACTCTCCTTTCGGTCCATTGCACTAGATTCCAACGATAAAAGGGCGAAGTCCTCGAAGAGAATTTCCTCGTTGGGTTCAGAAGGCATGCCGACAAGTTTTGAAAGAACATCCTGGGCATTTCGTTTAACCCAGGCAATATTTGCCCGTGTGGCCGGTTTTTTCGTACTAATTCGGTAAAACCTTCCATTTATGCTACCTTGAACATGAATAGTGTTATTGCGTACGAAATAGCCGGCTTTGTTGTACTGCTTCTTTTCATGGCCGTTTCCTTTGAATTCTTGAAACGGCACTTCTGGCAATATAGATTTTATTGCCGATGTACTTAAAATCTACTTCCGGTTCAAACTCCCCGCGCTGAATTCGTGCCCATAATGCCTGACGATTCATTCCCCGATCCCTGGCCACGTCACCAAGGCTGATCCATTCAGGTATCGACAAGACCGCCTTTTTGATCTCTTCGATCTCCTGGCGAATTTGAATGAGTAGCTGTCGGTCTTCCATCATGCCGCCCTTAGATATTCTCTTTCAGCACGGCCGATGCGATTGATTCTAAAGTTTTCATTCCGCATATAGAGTAGCTCATCGCCATCGAATATCTCCATGATCTTGTTTTCGTCATCAACAGGAACAAAGATGCTCAGTTCTTTGTTTCGACACAGTTTCGTTAGTGCACGTAGCGAGAAGCGGCGATATAGAAGCCTATAGATTTTTAGCGGGGCTAGGGTTCTGCTACTGTTGAAGCGGATAATCCGATGCTTGCTATACCAGGCATTGAGATAACGTTCCGATTCGCTGAGTTTCTCCTTTTTGGAGAGGGGGAGCGTTTTGTTGATGTACTTCATGACGTAAGCCGAAGCGTCATTGATGTCGGTTTGGATGTCGTTTGCCGACGGGTCGAAGAGCCGATTGAAAGCTCTGATGACACGATCAACCCTATCGGCGGGAATATACATCAGAATGTGGGTGTGCGGCGTGCCATCTTTATGAGGCTCATTCACCCGGTAATAGATGCGTTCCTCTTTGGAAAGCTCTTTGAGCGAACGATCTTGGCGAAGTTTTGCAAATAGCTTCGTAAGCACTTTGACCGCTTCGGCAGGAGATGTGCCGTTATAGCAGGGGTTGGCAATCATCTTCCTGAATTTTGTCTGCTTCATCCGGTGATATTCGCCCGGAAGCGTCAGCGTCATGAAGATCGGGACAAGTCCCCGGCGCGTCGCCTCTTCCACCAAGGTATTAACACGGTTTTGAATTTCGGCGTAATATCGGTCCGGGTTGTGGTAGGCCGAGATTACGATACTTTCCAACGGAAGCTTCTTTTCCTGGAGTGTATCGTAGAGATAGCTGTATCGAAGGAAATCACGCTGAGTTTTTAGCTTCCGTTGAACCTCGTTGTAGTCGTTTTGACTGAGGCCATAATGGATGATTTGCTGTTTGCCTTGTTGTGAAATGTCCACAACTTTTTTATAAGTAGTCAAGAGGCCATCCCCTGCAATTCGTTCCGCCGCAAGCGGCGTCACGATTTGCAGTTGCTGGCCATTTTTTACTTGTTTAATCATTGCCTGCCTCCCCCAATGTAACAGCGATTTGGACTTTAATCTTTTCAATTTCGGCAATGATTGATTGGATAAGCAGATAGTGACCGATAGAAACTTCTTCCGATACGCCATCAAGCTGAAGCATGCTCAAAGCGTTAAGCTTGTAAATGATGTCTTGCAGCTGATCTACCGGCTCTAATTCTTTTTGAGCATCGTTTTCGATATAATCCATTTCGTTACCCTCCAGGTAATATGTCCAGGAAAAGCGGTCAAACTACTTCCTGGATGTGCGCAGTTAACGGGTCGCTAACGCCCTCGCTGCGCTCGGTTGTTTCCCCAAAGTGTGCTTCGCTTCGCGAATTTCCTTTGTGGCCCTGTTGATCCCTCGGCCGGGCATACGGGATGCGCGATCATACACCATAGAACTTGACCGGCGTATTGTTTTCGGTAAAGAACTTGCAACGAACTTGAACGGTTTCACCGATCTTTTCTTTATAGGTAGAGACCAGACTATCGGGAATGCTGACGTTGTAGAGTTCAAGCCTCTTTTCCCCGTTTTTCAACTCATTGAGGGATTGAAGCTGGAGTATATGTTTCCCCGGTCTGACTTCTCCGGTATCTTTATCCTTGAACTCCGGTTTCTGGTACATGGACGCAAGTTGGCCTTCGATGATCACCGTCATTGTTTCTCCTCCTTTTCTTCTCATCCATCAACAAATGCAAGCTGTATTCGGCATCAGCAATTGCTTCTTCTATAAGCTCATAATTCATCAAAGGATTACCAACTTCATCTATATCAATGGCTACTTCAACCATCGTTTCACCTTTATCACGCTTTGTGCGAAGATCTTTGATGTATTTTTTTAAATTCTTTATCCTTTTATCCAATTCATCAAGATCAAGATGAGAAAATTTTCTTCGATTTTCTTCTATGGCTATTTGCATAAAAGATAATAACAATGATGTCATTGTTACACCTCGATTTCTACAAACCTCTTCAAATTGCTCTTTTAGGCTTACAGGTATTTGCATACTAAATCCTACCTTTTGCTCTGGTCCCTTCTTGGCCAGTTGTACAGCTTTGTCCAAAATCATACATGCTCCTTTTATTAATATATGATAATTATATACCTTAATCAAATATATGTCAAATATATGCTATTCACATATAAATTGTGCAGAAAGTGTGCACTTTTTTAGCGAAAAACATTGACATTTTGACGGTATTTATATTTGCCAGAAGTGCCGTAAAGCACCTATTGAAGGTAGTTGAAAGGGGTTTTCAGGGGCTAATGGTTTTGCGTTCAAGTCCTCTCGTCCGCACCACTTCAAATCTTTAAATAGCTGATCTTACGAAAAATTTGTCAGCCCCGGAATTTGAGCTGAAAAATATTGTTCAAAAAACCGTGCTTGCCCGTAAGGGTGCTGAAGGCGTCAGCGGTTTTTAGATATTTTGCGGCGTCCCGCAGGGCAAATCCCGCTCGGCGTGCAGATTTTGCGTAAGGTCAGTTCTGAATCTACTTTACTTTGATACTTACCCTGTTCCATCTAAATACTATCGCTATAAAACCGGCACAAAAATGACATCGTCTGTCATCTCCATTTTCTACAATTTTCACCTGTAGCCTCTTGATGGCTTCAGATCAGATGAAAAAATTAAGGAAAGCGTTATTAAAATGTACACTGTGAATAAAAGAATGAAAATAAAATAGTATTATTTTTAAAAGGTTTCAAATGGATTTGAAATGGTTCAAAATCGATGTAACGGCTGAAGAGGGGTATAAACCGCCTTTTTTTGCGGGCTCTATGTTGAGGGGAGCGCTGGGGGTAGCTTTGAAACGTGTCGTATGTATCAACCCATCTTTTTGCTGCGATCAATGTTTTGCGGCGGATAGTTGCCTCTATTACGATTTTTACGAAAAAAAGAATACCTTTCATCCATATCGCATCACATCGGCACTAGGTATGAACCGTCTCAAATTTTCGGTGTGGATATATGAGGATGCCACTTCACAGCTGCCGTATATGCTCTCCGCAGTCAAATATGCACTGGAGGTGAACGGGCTTGGGAGGAAGAAAGAGAAGGTGAAGGTATGCTCCATAGAGACAGGGGGGCGGAGAGTCTATGACGGAGATAAGTTCTCTTCGCTTTCGGAAATAGTTCCGGAGCATTTTATGCTCAATGAGCTTCATAGCGGTGCCGTTTTGAAGATGAGGACACCTCTTAGAATCAAAAAGGAGAACCGTCTTTCTCGAGAGCTCGATCTGCCCATGCTGGTTTCGAGTATCCACGGCCGATACAGGCAGATGAAGAGAATGGAGCCTTCACGTCCCGGCTACGATATTCGGGGTGAGATTTCGTCGAGCCGGCTGAAGCATCTAGATCTCTACCGCTATTCCAACAGGCAAAAGAGCAGAATGAAGTTGGGCGGCCTAATAGGAAGCATCGGTTTTCAAGGGTTGGACAAGCAGAGCTATGCCTATCTGAAACTGGGCGAAGTGCTTGGAGTCGGCAAACAGACGGTGTTCGGACTGGGCGACTACTTTATCGAAAGGAGTGAGATTGGAAAAGATTGACGAGATAGCTTTGGCCGGGTTGCTGCACGACATAGGCAAATTCGGGCAGCGAACGGATATATATCGACTGAAAGATATATTTCCGGTGCAAAGATACCGCTACACTCATGCGGCATACACGGCGCAGATTCTTCAAGACGGCGGATTGGCGTTCAAGCTGCCGGAGGAGGTGATAGATATGGCGGCTATGCACCATGCGCCCGATGGAGACGATGCGTGGATCATCGCGGCTGCAGACAGGATGGCGAGCGGTTTCGAGAGGGAGGCTTTCGAAAAATACAACGAGATGAGCGACCGGGAAGATTTCAGAAAGCAGCGACTCTGGCACCTCTTCGATGAAAAGAGGCGCTTTCCGATCGCCCCGCTTGCGCCGGATACCATCTATCCGGTGGAGAAAGGTGCTGACGGAAACGAATATGATGCGCTCTGGAAAGCTTTCGTGGAAGACATGGAAAAGATAGAGAAGGCTGGAAGCGGAGCAAACGACTATAGAACTATCGACTATCTGATGAAAAAGCACACCTCCTTCATTCCATCTTCAACCACATTCAAAAAGGGAGATTACACGCCGGTGAAGGCCAACGTTCCGCTCTACGATCACAGCAGGGCGACCGCGATATTCGCCACCGCGATCTATGCGCTGTATGAAAAAGGGGACACCGATATTCTCGATTACTATCGCCATGGAAGGGGTGATATCGAGCGTAGAAACCTTTTGATGGTGACCGGTGATTTCTTCGGTATCCAGCAGTTTATATTCAACGATGTGCCAGCGGCCAAAGCGAGCAAGATTCTGCGCTCCAAATCGGCCTATGTGCAGGTGCTTACACGAATACTCGCCCTCCATGTGGCCGAAGAGATCGGTATGAGCCACCAAAGCATCGTGACCACCGCCGCCGGAAAATTTGAAATTCTGGCTATCAACACCCCCGAAACATTGGAAAAGGTGCAAAAACTGCAGAGTGAGATCGACGACTTCTTCATAAAAGAGTATTTTGGAGAGACGGGAGTCGGTTTGAGCTGTACGCCGTGCGCTCTGGCCGACTTCATCGTAAAGGGGCGCTACAGGGAGTCGCTCCGACCAAGAGTCGCCGAGTCCGTCGAAGAGGCGAAGTACAGGAGATTCGATCTTGCCTCCCGCCATCCGGTGCTGGAGCTGGACGACGGGATAGACAACCGGAATCTCTGTCAGTTATGTCATCTGCGTAAAGGTATCGAAAGAGAGAGCAGTGACAAAACATACATCGCCTGCGGGAGTTGCGAAAAATTTGTCAGGATCGGCAGGGAGCTGGCGACCAAAAAATTTCTCACGATCTCGAAAGGCAGCGGTAAGATTCCGATCTTCGGAGAGTGGCATCTCAATTTTTCCGAAAAACCCGAGAGATTCGACAATGCCGTCGAAATTTACGATATTTCCAAAGATCCCGAGTTTGCGGGGTACGCCAAGTGGGAGCTTGCAAGCTACGTGGCGATAGAGGATGGGTATGTGTCGACATTCGAGGAGCTTGCCCAAAAGAGTTGCAATGGCGATCCGGATTACGGATTGAAGGCCCTGGCCGCTCTCAAGGGCGATGTGGACAATATGGGGTGCTACATCAGAAACAGCGATGTCACCGCTTCGTTTGCGAGGTACAACTTCTTTTCGAGAATGATCGACTACTTTTTCAGCGTGGAGTCGGCACGGCTGATGGAGGGCAGGCCGATGTATACGGTTTTTTCAGGCGGGGACGATATTTTTATTCTCGGGGCGTGGGATGAAGTCGTAGAGTTTTCAAGAGAGCTTCATGAAGATTTCACACGCTTTGCAGCAAAGAGCGGTTTGACGTTTTCCGCGGGTATTGTCGTAACAAAACCCAACAAGCCGGTCAACTTCATAGCAGAAGCAGCCGAATCGGCGCTGGAAGCTTCCAAAGAGTATAAAGAGAAAAAAGAGATGCTCTTGCCTAGCAAAGATGCGTTGACCCTCTTCGGTGAAACAGCAGGCTGGAAGCACTATGCAGACGAGGACAACGCCCTCTATCTGCTCGAAGAGTTGCCCAGGCTCGAAGAGATGCTGGGCGAACGCAACACGTCGATGCTCTACCGACTGCTGCAGCTGAACCAGATGCGCCTCGAGATGGACGAGAATATAGAAAACAGCATGTGGCGCTCAAGGCTCAGCTACACCTTTAGGCGCAATCTTTTCGAAAAGTATGCAAAAGATGCCGAAAAAACGCGAGAAGCAGAAAGCCTTATGAAGCTGGTGGCCAATATGATCGAAAACTACCCCATGGAGACCAAAATGGTGCTGAGTGAATATATCTACAAAAGGAGGAGAGTATGAAACCGATTGAGCTCGATTACAGGAAAGATCCGGAGTTGTTCAATGAAACCGCGAAGTCGTGGGCAGATGCCATCTGTCAGGACAATCAGAAAAAAAATGGAGATTGCGGAGTCAAATCGACCCAGATTCGCAACTTTTACGAAAAGGTGCTGGAGTTGAACCGGAAGGTTGAAAACAGGGAGAAAGATTTTGAAGACATTCTTCCTTTTGTCAAGATGCTCAACTCAAAAGTGGAGTATGCCCTGCACAGAAAAGGTGATGGAGGCACTCTGGTCAACAAGAGCTTTGCGGATATGATGAAAAGGTGTATATCGCAGGTCGACTCACCCGAAAAGTTGAGAAACTTCAAACTCTTTTTCGAAGCGGTTCTCGGATTTTACAAAGGAAAATAAGGAGCGAAAAATGGAAATCATACAACTTAAAGGTCAAATAGAACTACTTAGCGGGCTGCACATCGGCGGGGGTGACGACACCATGAAGATCGGCGGTATCGACAACAGCGTCATCAAGGATGCCAACAGCGGCCATCCCTATATTCCGGGAAGCTCTCTGAAGGGAAAGATGCGCTCTTTGCTGGAGCATCACCTGCGGCTGGTCTACCTACCCAGTGCGGATGGATCCCCTTTTGGCTCCAGGCTGATGGACGAAGTTCCCGAAGGGGTAAAACGCGATGCCCGTACGCTGCTAGAGCTTTTCGGCGACCCGAACCCGGAAAGCCCGTACGGGATAACGCGAATCAGCGTTGGCGACTGCCATCTTTGCGAAGAGTCGAAAGAGATGGAGTTGAGCGAAGCGAAATTCGAAAACAGTATCAACAGGAAGGGAGGGACGGCGCTAAACCCCCGCCAGACCGAGCGGGTGCCGGCGGGCGTAAAGTTCAACTACGATATCCGGATAAAAGTTTTCGACGGCGATGACAGAGAGGCGCTGGAGAAGATGGTAGAAACGGCCATCTCCCTCGTGGAAAAAGATTATCTCGGCGGCAACGGCTCCCGCGGTTACGGCCGTGTCCGATTCATACCGCAAAGCGAGTAGGCTATGGAAACGGTACGCGCTCAGATAGAGCCTCTTTCAGAGTTCGGTACTCCACTGCGCGGGGATACTCTTTTCGGTCAGATATGCTGGACCATCGCGCTTTTGGATGGGGAAGAGAGGCTCAAATCTCTTCTCGATGATTACGACAGGAACCCTTTTCTGATCGTTAGCGATCCGTTTCCTCCGGGGCTGCTTCCCAAGCCGGCAATGCCATATTTTCAACTGGGAGAGGATCCTGAAGAGAGAAAGATCAACCGTGACAAGCGGTGGATTTCCATGTCGGATCTCAAAGCCGGAAGATTCAACGAAGCATTGAGCAATCATGAGGCGGGATTAGGGGATGTTTCGACGGTGACACTGCACAACTCCCTCGATTACAGGAGTTTCAAAACCGGCGGAGCTCAGTTTGCCCCTTTCGGAGAGAAGCGCTATCTTTTAGGCAAAAAAGAGATTTACCTCATGTTCGACAGGTCCAAAGCCGCATCGGAAGATGTTCATAGGTGGCTCGAGGCGGTGGGTCTGTACGGCTACGGAAAGGATGCCTCTATCGGCAAAGGCAGGTATAGTCTCGTCGAAACCGAAACTGTAGAGCTGCCCATGGAGGGTGAGCGCTTTATGACTCTTTCGCCGGCATCACTGGAGGGGGTTGAAGCGGTAAATGTCCGGTACCGGCCGATGACACGTTTCGGGAAGCATGGTGGAAAACGTGCAAGAGGCAAGGTGTTCAAAAAACCTCTTCTGTTGGCCGATACGGGAGCTGTTTTAGATTTTGATTCGCCCCGAACTCTACCCTATGCCGGAAAGGCGATCCGGGGCCACTCGTCGGCCCATCCGGATACGGTGCACCAGGGGTATGCGGTGACGGTTGCCATAGGAAAAGGAGACGCATCGTGAGACACTATCTGCAGTTGACGACACTCTCGCCGCTTCATATCGGATCGGGGGAGGATTTCGTGCCTACGGCTTACATAATCGACGGCGACACTCTTTACGAATTTGATGAAACCGACTTTTTTCACGCCCTCTCTGCCGCACAGAAGCGGGCTTTCGAAAATATGGCGGGTCAGGGGTTGTACGCCCTGAAGCGTTTTTACGATATAGAGAAGGATCTTGCCAAATCTATAGCCTACCGCAAACTGCCTGTATCGCGCGAGATTTCAAAAATCTACACAAGGCAGTTCAACAAAGACGGCACTCTGAACAAAAACCTGCTCGAAATATCCAAAACGATGACTATGCCGGGCTCATTCCTCTCCTATATACCGGGAAGCTCGATAAAGGGGGTCTTTGGGACAGCGCTCGGCATATATCCCGGCCGAGTCGGAAATGATGTGAGACAGAACCTGCTCGTGGAGGACTTTTTCCCGACACAAGCCGATGTGACATTTTGCGATGTGGCGGAAAGAAGGCACAAATTCAAAGATGCCCCGGGAAGAGGCATACCTATTAAGATAGAAATCATCAAAGAGGGGGTCAGCTTTTTCGGATCGATCCTTTCGGAAAGGAGAGGGGAGTCAAAGCAACTCTTTTCGATAGAGGATATAGCCCGCTCCCTTGAACGGTTCGATATGCAGGCGGACGAAAAGATGTTCGCAAAATACAAGAGGAGGGCCGATGCGCTCGGCGCCGACTTTCTATTCAGGGTGGGGCGCTTTGCCGGAAAAAACTTCACTTCGGTAAATCCCGACAAAATACCGGTTACCCATACGGTGATAGCGTCGAAAGAGGGAGGCTACACCCCTTTCGGATGGGTCGCGGCGAAAATTTTGGATGAAGAGGGCTACCGGGAGGCTTCGGCGGAGTATGAGAGAGTTTTGCGCGAACTCATAAAAAAGAGAACGGCATACGCGAAAGAGTGGAGAGAGAGCCGCATACAGAAAGAGAAAGAGCGCAACGAGAAAGAGTTGAAGATGAGGCGCGAAGAGGAAGAAAAGGCCGAGCGGAAGAGAGCCGAAGCGCAGCGGCTTGCCTCCCTCTCTCCCGTAGAGAGGCTGATCGAAACCGTCGAAATCCCGGAGCTTATCCGGAAAATGCAAAACGGTGAGATAGAAAATTACGAATCGATCAAAGTGGAGCTGGCGCAGAAGATAAAAGCGAAGCTGTTGGAAAATCCGAAAACCTGGGAGAAGGCCAAGCAGAAGGCGTTGAAGAGGAGGGTGTTTATCGAGTCGATACTGGGAGAGTAGGCGGGCGAATAGAGTCCGGGCATCGGTTCAGCCGGGGAGTCCTTCTGTAGAGGCCGTACGGTCCGCCTCTCTGCAGTGTTGCAGGGTAAAGTGACACGTTTTGTCATTAATCTCCTCTATAATTTGACTGTTACTACAGAAAGGAGAGCCAATGAGCGGTCACTATCTCATAGCCTACGACGTCAGAAGCAGCAAGCGGCGCAGAAGGTGCGCGAAGGTGGCCTACTCCTATGCGCTGGGAGGACAAAAGAGCGCGCTGGAGAGTCTGCTGGAGCCGAAAGAGCTTCCCGTCGTGCTCGATGAGCTGCTGGACTCCATCGACCCAGAAGAGGACAGGGTGCACCTGGTGCATGTGATGCCGAAGGCGATCCTTCTGGGAAGGGCGAAGCAGATCAATTACGAGAATGGAGCGATTCTCATATGAAAACGGTCATAGTCGACAGAAGCGATATTGTCATAACAGCAAAAAAGAGTGGAATCGTAGTGGAGACGCAGCAGATACCATACCGCCTTATAGATCTTCTGGTTCTCTGCGGAGAGATGGAGATAGGTACGAAAACACTTCTTGCGCTGGCAAAGGAGGGGGTATCGCTGCTTACCGTCTCCAAAAATAACAGGACCTTCTCCCTCACACTTCCGCTTGCGCCGAAAAACGGTGAGCTTAAGATGCTGCAGTACCGTTCCGTTACGAAAAACCGTCTCAATTTCGCAAAATACTTTCTCGAAGAGAAGATCAAAACCCATGCGAAGCATCTGGAAAAGCTCGGTTTTGAAATCGATCTGCGAGACTGGATGCAAAAAATCAGGGAGGCCGAGACTGTTTCGCAGATGCTGGGCATTGAAGGGAGCTTTTCAAACATCTACTTCTCCCGCTACTTCTCCGTTTTGCCAAAGGCTCTTCATAAAAGCAGACGCTCCAAGCGTCCGCCGCTCGACCCTGTAAATGCGATCTTGTCCTACCTCTATACCTATTTCTACCATCTAATTACAGTCCGCCTACATATGAACGGTTTCGACCCGGCCATCAGCTATCTTCATGAGCCGTTTCGATCGCACAACGGGCTGAGTTCCGATATTCTCGAAGTGTTCCGCGCAAAAATCAACGAAAAAACGGCGGAGTGGTTTTTGGAAAAGTATCTGAAGGCGGAGGATTTCAGTAAGAGAGACGGCGTCTACCTGAGGTTTGAGTCGCGAAAGAGGCTCTGGAGAGAGATCAAGACGTTCGGGGAGGATCTGCTGCCCTCCATAAATGACGAGATTGCACTTCTTAGGTCGGCCATAACATGAGAAGAGCGCTTATAGTCAAAGACCCCAGGGCTAAAATCGTCGTCAACGAGACCCACCTGGAGATAAGTACGCTTTATGATATGCAATATATAGGTTTTGAGCGCATCAAAGCGGTCTATCTCAACAGGTCGGTCGATCTTTCCGTGAAGAGTCTCATGGAGATATTCAGGCGCGTACCAGTCTATTTCATAGACAAGCACGGTAGACTTCTGGCAAAAATGAGTAGAAAAGTATGAGCCGCTATACCGCCGACTACATCATATGCTACGACATATCCGACGGCAAGAGGCTGCGGAAGCTTGCGAGGGAGCTGGAAAAGATTGCGATTCGCATACAGTATTCCGTTTTTTTCGCCCAATCTGTCAAACAGGAGGAACTTTTTGATATAATGGAGATGATCGACGGCATTATCGACTGCAAAGAGGATGATGTCAGGATCTATACGGTTATCGACCCCGGGATGAAGCTGGGAGACGCGATAGATTTGCGAGAACCGGTCGTTTTAACATGAAAGCTTCGCTTAAGGTCAGATTTTACGGAAGTTTGGGGGGGTCAACGGGTGTCGGAATGGCTCTTTTTGACATCAAAGAGTTTTTTAAGAAAACCCAGTTTTCTGCAACTCCCTGAAATACGTTATTTCACTTGCCTATGTCGCTATTACAATCAGACCCGATTTTGAGGGGATTGAGACTTTTAGTTCTGTTTTCATTTCAATCTCCTCTTTGATTACAATCAGACCCGATTTTGAGGGGATTGAGACGGGGTTGTTTGTAGCTTCTATTTCGATTATATCATTACAATCAGACCCGATTTTGAGGGGATTGAGACCGTTTTCCGTAGCCGTTGCTTAAGCGGCTATCACATTACAATCAGACCCGATTTTGAGGGGATTGAGACTTTTATCCGCCTTGGTAAGCTTTGTGTAAACAATTACAATCAGACCCGATTTTGAGGGGATTGAGACTTCTTGGGTGTAAGCACCATCTTGTTACCACTAAATTACAATCAGACCCGATTTTGAGGGGATTGAGACGCCTTATTGTTTCAACCATCAACGTGATGGATTTAAAAATTACAATCAGACCCGATTTTGAGGGGATTGAGACTAAGCAATTGTTCGATTTGACTCGGCGTTAATATTACAATCAGACCCGATTTTGAGGGGATTGAGACTTCCCAAGTTAGGGAATATAGATTAAACTATTATGGATTACAATCAGACCCGATTTTGAGGGGATTGAGACTCAATCTCCTTATTTGATTTTTTTTTCTTCTTTTATTACAATCAGACCCGATTTTGAGGGGATTGAGACGCACCCCGTATGTCTCTTCGATATACTCGATACTCATTACAATCAGACCCGATTTTGAGGGGATTGAGACATATATGGTTTTTACACCTATAAAAATGGAAGCGGCTAATTACAATCAGACCCGATTTTGAGGGGATTGAGACTCTCAATCTTGCTATTTAATTCTTTCAGTTTCATATTACAATCAGACCCGATTTTGAGGGGATTGAGACGTTAGATATGGCGCTGTTTAGCAATACGAGTACATTAATTACAATCAGACCCGATTTTGAGGGGATTGAGACTTCCATCAAGCATTTTTGTGTTTTCTGTTTCAAGTGTTATTACAATCAGACCCGATTTTGAGGGGATTGAGACAGCAAGTAAGCGATCAAGTCAAAGAAACGCAAGATTACAATCAGACCCGATTTTGAGGGGATTGAGACTGCAACACTTCTTAAGTTAATTTCGGTCTAATATTACAATCAGACCCGATTTTGAGGGGATTGAGACCTCTATCTGACTCGGCGTCAGTAGGCGATATTTGAATTACAATCAGACCCGATTTTGAGGGGATTGAGACGTAAACTCTAGTTTCATTTTTTTCTCCTCTTATTTGAATTACAATCAGACCCGATTTTGAGGGGATTGAGACGCCCTTCTCCCGATTTCAAGATAATCTGGAATCTATTACAATCAGACCCGATTTTGAGGGGATTGAGACCTTACTATCTCTTTGTAGTTCTAAAAGAACGGATTACAATCAGACCCGATTTTGAGGGGATTGAGACCTTTCGGCGGCTAGTCTTTCCTAACAGTCATTGGGATTACAATCAGACCCGATTTTGAGGGGATTGAGACACTGGTGTTCCGTCACGTGTTTTGCTTTCCCATCTGCATTACAATCAGACCCGATTTTGAGGGGATTGAGACGGCGTAAAATTCTTCTTTTGATTCGAACTCCTGGTGGAATTACAATCAGACCCGATTTTGAGGGGATTGAGACCTCCTGGTGGAGTTCGAATCTACCGGTCTCTTCAGAGCGATTACAATCAGACCCGATTTTGAGGGGATTGAGACTATCGCTCGCTTTGTGTGACTACAAAGAGTCTTACTATTACAATCAGACCCGATTTTGAGGGGATTGAGACTCAACGTAAACCAGTTTCATTTTACACCCTCCTTAGATTACAATCAGACCCGATTTTGAGGGGATTGAGACGCTTCCAACTTCAACATTTCTCTTGATCTCACCTATTACAATCAGACCCGATTTTGAGGGGATTGAGACTTGCTCAATTTGAGCAGGAGTCAATAACCGATAATTACAATCAGACCCGATTTTGAGGGGATTGAGACAAATTAACGCAGGTCTAAATGTATTTTAATGCATTACAACCAGACCCGATATTTAGGGGATTGGGGCCTTCCCCAGATGCTATTTGTCTTTGATAGCCGCAGCAACCATCTGCAGCGAGGTTTTTGAGCCTATTTTTCCGTCCAACTCCCCCGGCGGGATTAATATTGGGCAAGTTCAGTCGGAAGACCGAACAAATTGACATGTTTTGTCAAAATGTTTCCGGATAATAGTCCCATGAAAATTGACCCGACACTCAACAGAGAGTACGATTTGCGATACCGGTTGCCGCAGGGAGAGAGTTTGGCTTCGGTGCTGAAATATATTGTCGAAGAGATTCGCCGGTTGCGTGGAGCGTTGGAAGCGCAACAGGCCCGGAACGGGCGTTCAAAAGAGCTTCCGGATGACTATTACCGTTTCGTGGCCGCTCTAAGGGTCTATCTTCAGGCCGATACCGATAAAGGTGTCTATCCGGAGTTGAGCTACAAAGGGCTCCGTATAGGGTGTGCCAAGAACGGGCTTTTGTATGAAAAAGTTACGGGCAGGTATCTTCCGAGGGAGCTGGCGTTTGAAGTTTACCGCTATTTTTTCGAAAACAGAGAGCGCATAGAAGGAGTTGCAGAGTTATGAGAAAGATGATTGTGGTTTTTTCGCACACTTTGAGCGAAGAGCAGAAAGAGGATGCGCGCCGCTCTCTGGGTGTAGAGAATTTCATTTTTTTAACCGAAGGGCTCAGGGCGGTTTGGTCTTCCATCTCTCCCCTTGCCGATGACGTGCGTCCTCTGCTTGACGGGATCGTCGGGTTTGTGACGCATCATGGCAGGAGGGGCGACTATCTTCTGGTGCAGGGCGACTTCGGCGCTACATGCTACATGGTCGAGGTGGCGTATAATTTGGATATGATACCTGTGTATGCCGCTGCCTGGCGAGAGGTAGAGGAGTATGAAAAGGGAGGCTCGGTCGTTACGGTGCGCACCTTCAGGCATGTGCGTTTCAGGGAATACCTAAGCACCTCTAAAAATCAAAGGAGCGGTAATGGATAGAGTATTGATCAGTTCTGTAGGAACCGGCGACATCAAGAAAGATAGCAGAGGCAGCTATGAAGAGACCCTCTATGTCTTGGACGGCAAAGAGTATAGAGAGAGCCTTACATCCAAAGTGATAATATCCCATTATCATATAGAGAGGATGATTCTTATTGGAACGGTAAAATCTATGTGGGACAGCTTCTATGTAGAGTACGGCGGCGAGGATGACGAATATCTGAGCCTGCTGGAGCGTAGAAAAGAGGATGGCTCTTTGCGCGAGGAAGATCTAGAAAAGCTGCAGGAGCTGCTGAACTCCTATCTCGGTTCGGAAGGTTCGAGGTGTATATTGATAGATTACACTCGAAACGACTCTGAAGAGATGTGGGAGAATTTCGAAAAACTTTTGGAGATCCGCTCACGGCTCGATGGGGGCGACAGGGTGATCCTGGATATAACACACGGATTCCGCTATATACCCATACTGAATATTTTCCTTCTCGAGGTTTTAAGGTCGATGGATAAGGAAAAATTTGAGATAGAGGCGATTTTGT
Organism: Hydrogenimonas sp.; assembly: GCA_003945285.1. NCBI lineage: Bacteria > Pseudomonadati > Campylobacterota > Epsilonproteobacteria > Campylobacterales > Hydrogenimonadaceae > Hydrogenimonas > Hydrogenimonas sp. The sequence goes on along the minus strand of AP019005.1, from coordinate 2,077,543 downwards.
ACGGTATGTTCGGCGATAACAGGTCGGATATCATCGACTTCAAGATATTTTTCGATCTTCTCGACTGGATAAAGGCGCTGAATGCGTTCAAAGAGTATTCGAATGCCGACCAGCTCTCGCTCCTTCTGGAAAAGGAGAGCTCCGCAAAAGATGCGCATAGAGTCTTTTCCCAGTTCAGCAAAAATCTTCAAATGGCGAATATCCACGCCCTTTGGCGGTTCGCAAAAGGGATCTCCAAAAAGATCGCCGCTATCGAACGGAGCGACAACAAGGTTTTAAAACTCCTTTCGGAAGATTTCTCCGATATCGCAAAGAGACTGGACAAAGAGACGCAGTCCGCATTCCAGTACGAACTTGCCGTCTGGCTCTATGAAAGCAAAAACTATGCGCTCTCCTATATCGTTTTGTACGAAGCGATCATCACAAAAGTGTGCGAACAGATGGGGTACGACCTGCATAATCACGAAGAGAGGGAGGAGGCGAAAAAGCATGTCGATGCTCCGTTCAACAGGTTTTTCAACACCAAATTCCCCGACAGCATATCGGTCATAAGAAACTGTATCGTCCATCAGTGCGAGGAGAGGAGAGATATGGTGGAACAGGATATCAAAAGATTGAAAAAATTCCTGGATGAGTTTCGGATTTTCATAGAGAGGTAAGCATGAGCACCGCCATAAAGAGAAAAACTGACCATATCTTCACTCTTATGGAAAAGATGGCTGCCGGTGAAGAGCTGTATGCGCAAAACGAGAGGCTTCACGATGAGCTGGGCCTTGAGGGTACGCGGGAAGCCAAAGAGAGGAAGATCCGGCGCTATCTGGAGGATATTCATGATCTGTACGGCCATATCGTAGTTACCGAGAAGAGGCGGAAAGAGTTTGGCGACAGAAAGGTGACCGTATACCGTGTCGTAGACAGAGAAAGGGATGTCGCGGAGGTATTCAGACGGTTCATAGAGCACCACGACGATCTGAGTTGGCTTCTTCAGGTGGTTAGAGAGCACAACCCCAGGCTATTGAGCGGGGAGAGGAAGCGGTTCGAGCGTCTTCTAAAAGAGGAGGAGGATATCTTCCTTTTCATAGGGTCGCCGTTTGAGACTTTCGAAGAGGGTAGAAGCAAGGAGATATTCCGGCAGCTCAAAACCGCTGTCAAAAACAGGGAGTACAGGGATATATTCAAATGTACCGGCGCGGTCGAAAAGAGCGTCAAATGTCTGAAGTTGATCCATATGGCTGACAACTGGTACCTTGCGGGTGAAACGGAAGAGGGAAGGTTCCGGCTTTTTCGTGTCGCTTTCATAGAGAGAGTCGGTTACAGCAAAAACAGGATCGGCTACCAGCCCAAAATACTCGACAAATATGCCCATGTTTTCGCTTCGCTGCAAAACCCGATGACGCTTGACCGTCCCTTTGAAACGGCGCGTATGGTGGCTTCAGCCGAGGTGGCCTACTACTTCAAAGAGGGGATGAAGCCCTTTTTCCCCACCCAAAAGTTTCTCAAAGAGCTCGAAGACGGGAGTGTGGAGTTTACAGTCTCGTTCACCCAGCCGATGGAGATCCTCCCTTTCGTTAAGCAGTGGCTTCCGCACATTTCAATAATATCCCCGGAAAAACTTAAAATTGAGTTGGAAAAGGATATTCGCTCAGCTCTCGAGACAATGGAAAAGTGACATCTATTGTTAATCCCTGCGGAAAATAGGAGTTGTAAAGATGGCTTAACTTAAACAGTGTTATGCAAACAGCGTTACACCGTCTAGAAAACTCTACTTCGCATATTTTCTCATCTTTTCATATGTCCACGCAGTTGACTTTTCACTTATATAGTTTATAATAACTTATATTCTCGTTTTAATGAGGAGTGGAAAATGAAATGTTTGGTTGCAGTGCTGTTTCTGCCGGCGGTGATGTTTGCCTATACGAAGAGTGCGACGCCTCCGCACTCGAAATGGGCGGACATTATCCTCAAAGGAAAAGAGTGCAGTGTAAAGATACGGCAGGGGAAGCACCGTTTAGCGGAGGGTATTGTGAAATCGACCTCCGGCGGGGTGCAGAAGATGGCTATCATTATCAGGAACAAAAGAGCGGACGGCGACATTCATGTCGAATCAGATTGTGAAATTCTAAAGATAGATTTCAGCGACAATGCAGTAGGCAAACCGGTCAGGAAAGTCAGAAACCGTGTGCTATGGGAGTGGAAAATGGTACGGGAGTAGTCTATTGCTCTCCCTTTTTCTCTTTCCTGTAAGCCTCCAGCACCATATCTGACTCCGACCTCAGCCTCTTTTTCGTTTTGAATTTTTCCAGCCTCTTTAGGTAGGGGTCGTCCTGTACAGTTTTTTCGCTCTCTTTTTTGTCAGTGCTTCTCTTTGCGCCCAGGCCCAGACGCATTATGGACCATACTATGAGCGCGGCGAAAAAGAGAACGGCGGCCCATTTCATCAGAAGATAGCCGCCGATCTTTCCGGTTTCGCCGCTTATTACACTGAGGCGCACCATATCTTCATAGAGCGCATCTGAAATATAGATTCCGGCGATCGATACGAGTATGAGCAGAAGATAGCGCATATTTCGCTTGAAAAAGAGTGAGAGGGCTGCCCATTTCAGGTAGTGGTACACCGTCTACCCCCTATATCCAGGATATGCCCAGTAGCGCAAGCAGAGCTATGATACCTTTGGTTTTATACTCGTCGAGAAGCTTGTCCTCTTCATTCCTGATGATAACTTCTAGATCTTCGTCGCTCAACTCTTCTATATCGACCCGGGTCTCTATGAGTCTTGCTCTTGTGCGCATTATCGCTTTTTCACGCAACTTGAGCCGAAACCTCTCTTTAGACTTGTTCGGAAGATTTTTAATCTGCTCTATCAGGCTGTTTTGCAACATCTCTCCTTTTCAAAAAACTCTCTATCTCTCCAAGATATCTTTCGAACCCCTCGAACGAGTGCGATCCGCCCTCTTCGATGACTATCTTAGCCCCCTGAAATCTCTCACGTGCTACCCTGTAGTCCAGCGTCTCGTCCCCTTTTTGAAGCAACAGCATGAAATTTTCCGGTTTTGAAATCGACTCCGGCCGCAACCTTTCGAGCTCTTTTACATGCCGTTCGCTCCACTCGAACGAAGAGAGGTCGTAAAAGTTCGTAACCGGCCCGGTATGGGAAGCGAGTGTTATGTGCGGTTCGGTGGAGGGGTTTATCAAAACGGCGGGCAGATCGTACATCTCGGAGAGGCAGGCCGCATAGAACCCGCCCAGCGACGATCCGATTAGCGATACCTGCTCTCTTTGCGAAAAACTCTCAACAAGCTGTTTGAGGGTATCCATCGCCAGGTCTGGAATATATGAGATAGAAGGGGCTACGGCTTCTTTTTTGAAATATCTGCGGATTGTCAGCGCTTTATCTCCCCTTCCGCTGCTTGCGAATCCGTGTATATATATTATCATCTCCTATCTCCTTTGTATGCAGGCTCTAGTATCAGCTTCTTTTTCAAAACTTTCCCGTTTCTAGAGATCTCTACGGTCACGGTGTCGCCCACCCCGTAGTTTTCTAGCAGGTCTTCTATATCTTTTGTCGACTCTACGGGTTTGCCCTCTATGGTGAGTATTATATCGCCTGGGTCGAACGATCCGTCCGGGTAGAGGGTGATACCTCTCAGCCCCGCTTTCTCCGCAGAAGTGCCGGGCAGTGTCCGCAAAATCATAACTCCGCTGAAGCCGAGCCTTGCCTTTGCCAGACGGTTGATGCGGTCGTCGGTTTCGATGCCAAGGGAGGGTTCGAGGTATCTGCCGTAGGCTATGAGTTTCGGGACGATTCTGTTTACCGTGTCTACCGGAATCGCGAAGCCGATACCGGCATAGGCCCCGGAGGGGCTGAATATGGCCGTGTTTACACCTATGAGTCTGCCGGCGCTGTCGAGCAGCGGCCCTCCCGAATTGCCCGGGTTGATCGCCGCATCCGTCTGTATGAGATTGCGTATTACCGCTCCGCTCGACTCCTTCATGGAGCGCTCAAGGGCCGAAACGATGCCGGTGGTCAGTGTCCAGTCGAGGCCAAAAGGGTTTCCGATGGCGAAAGTCTTCTGCCCGACCTTCAGGTCGTGGCTTGTGCCTACCATCACCGGCTGGGGCCTTTTTATGGGGACATTTATGCGAAGAACCGCAAGGTCGTGCTTCGGTGAGGCGCCTATCAGAACCGCATGATAGTCCCGCCCGTCACTTAGTCTCACTCTAGCTTCGCTTGCACCCGCTATGACGTGGTAGTTCGTCACTATATGGCCCGCTTCGTCCCAGACGAAGCCGGAGCCTGTCCCGCGCGGAATGTTGTAGATGTTTCTGGACCATGGATCGATCACCGCCTGTGTCGTAGCGATGTATACGACCGAATCTTTCGTTCTTTCGAAAAGCTCGATTGTCGCCTTCTCATCTTCGGCCAGATCTCCTCTGGGAGTGACAGGGCGCGGCTCGGCCTGCTGTGCGAGGATATACTCTCCTATCCAGGGCAGCGACTGCCAAAAGAGCATCAGCGTCATCAGGACAAATGTAATCGCAAATAGTCGTCTGAAAAATCTCTCTTCCATCGCGGTGTCCGCCTCTCTCTTCGGAAAATCTGCAGGCCGACCGCTCCGGCGGAAAGGCCCTCTTCCCCGGGAACCGGTATCGTCCAAGCGGTGTGACTATATCCGGAAACCCATCTTTTCGAACTTTTTTCATTATACCATTTCGACTGCGGTTTTCAGTACGGTACGCTCTCTTTCGCCGCTTCCACATCTACCCGGTGTAGATACCGCTCTTTGAAACCTCTCTTTCCAGTAGAGGTACACTTCGCCGTACTCGTCGATGACCGTTTTGCCGAAGAGCGCTGCGGCAAAAGGGATGTAGAGCAGAAACAGCTGGGGGGCCAGAAAGCCGGCCGCAAAGATGAGCCAGGGCAGTATGGGTCTGTAGAATCCCGGTTTCATTACCATCTCCTCATATCAAGATGGTGTAATGATCGCCTATCGTTTAGAAGGCGTCGTGTCCGGTTTGAAAATCGAGCCCCTTTTTCAGCATTTTTTCAAAAGCCTCTTTCACATCGGCCGGCGATATTACCGCCAGGTCGGGTATCCACGGTTTCAGAAGCATCAGCGCCTCGGCAGTGCAGGAGACCTTCAGCGTTATCTCGGCATCGGAGTTTTCGTGATGGGCCACGAAGAGCTGTGTAGGACTCAACGCCCTTCGCTTTAGGTACTTCACTATGGCTCCCCTGGCCAGAAGATGGAGCGTAAAGGGTTCGGCATTCGGGTCGAACCAGGCGTTGAGCGCCCACTCCAGCCGCTCTTTCAGTTCGATCTCCGGGGTGAACGTTTCACCCGAGAGTGACAGGTTTTTTATCTCGGGAATATAGAATTTTTTCACTATCTCCCCCTCTTTTGCCAGAAGGTACCAGTAGCCGTCGAAGTTGACTATCCTGTAGGGGTGTACGGTGCGGGGCTTTTCGTGGTAGACAAAGAGCAGCTCCCTGCCGGAGAGAATAGCCTCTTCAATCTCCCTGAAGAGCTCCTTGAACCCGGAGATATCTTCGAAGTTCACATATGAACTGATTGGGGCTGCAGTGCGGTTTTTCAGTTTTGAAAGAAGCATATTGGAGCGCTGGGCGAACTCGCTTCCTATTCCCGAAGCGATGGTTTCCAGAATCTCGAGTGCAAGAATGTTGTCGCTCTCCTGCACCTTTTCGATACGGAACCCCTCCCGCATCCGCCACCGGCGCCCGCTCTTTTCCAGCGGAAACCGGATGAGTCGCTCGTTGAAATCCCTCTGGATGGTTTTTGCGGAGACGTTGAACTCTTCGGCAAGCTCTTTTACGCTCAGAGATTCGCCGCTGTAGAGGCGGTGGAGAATGAGTGTGAGCCGTGTAAGGATTTTATCGTAATCGTGTGATCTGTTCATGCCCGAATGAAGCATCTTCCGTTCCATCCGGACTTTCCCTGGCACCGAAACATAGATTGGGGAACGGTCGCGATCATTGCCGCCATCTACTTTGGAAAAAACCGTTGAGATACCGTGCTGGTGTGCCTTAAATTTTCCTAAACCGCCTGACTGTATGCATCAAATACTTCTGTTTCTGTTTTCTGATTCGGGTTTTACAGATACAGCATTTCGGGAGTCTAGTTATGATAAAATATTACGCGACCGATATAACATAATGTTGCGCGAGAGTGGAAAGAGAGCTACGCTTTTTTGTAAAACAGGTTCGCAATATTAGGTCATAGAAGCCGATTATACAACCTTAGAGTCTATTTCAGGAAAAGAGTCAAATGAACAAAGAGATGATATTTCTACTTTTGGGTATGGGGGCAGGTGCGGTTATAGCTTTTGTCGGCGGATATGTGCTCGCACGCGGCAAAGCCGAGAGGAAAGAGGCGATGTACCAGGTCGAGGTGGATGAACTGTTGCAGGCAAATGAAGAGATGGAACAGGAGCTTCGTCCGCTCAAGAAGAAGTTCAAAGAGCTGGAAGCGACCCTGAACCGGGAAAATATAGAGAAGGCCGCTCTCCTCGAACGCATCAAGCATGTAGGTGACGTAAGGCGCGAGCTTGAGCACGAAAAGAGCCTCAACAGGCAACTGAATGAGCGTATCGCCGAACTTGAGGCTCTCATTGCCAAGCTCGAAGCGCAGATGGCCGTAGAAGCCGAGAGTGTCGAAAAACAGCTGGAACTCATTATGGAGACGAAGAGGGAGATTATGAAAGAGGTTCGGGCATTGACAAAACAGAGTATGCAAAACAGGGACTGACCTTCACAACACGCTCTGCTATTTTACCCAAGGGCATCTAAAGCCGACTACTGTTTCGAAACAGAATACGATACTCTCACGATAGTGAGCGGTTCGTTGCACTTTTAGAGTGGTATCATTAGATTCAAAGGAACCCCCACACCATGCAGATTCCGCTTATATGGTTATATTTTTCGGCGGGTGCGGCAGTCGGTGCTGCCGCTGCCGCTCTGACCGCCTTTTTTATCTTCCGCTCCGCCGGAAAACGATATATGGATCGAATCGGGAAGCTGCAGGAGGCTGCCCAGGAGAAGATAGAAGAGCTCGAAAAGAGTCTCTCCGAATCGAAGCTCGATCTCTCGGGCACCGAAGAGCAGCTGAATATGAGCAGGGTCGAAAATGCGGCACTCAAAGAGAGGCTGGAGCGGCTGGCGGATCTCGAAGCCAGAAACGCGGATCTCGAAGAGATGCTGGAGATCGCCAGGTCTCGCAATCTGGAGCTCGAGAAAGAGCTGAGCGAAACCAATACGCGCCTGGATGCCGAAAGGCGGCATGCCCGGAAGAGTATAGAGGAGCTGAAAGAGTCGAGGGAGTCGATGCAAAAAGAGTTCAAAGTGCTCGCGGCCCAGATTATGGAGGAGAACAGCAGACGTTTCGGTATCGTTTCCAAAGAGGGTGTGGAGCAGGTTCTAAAGCCGCTGCAGCAGCAGGTGAGCGAGTTTAAAAAACGTATCGAACAGGTTCATATCGAAGAGACCAGGGAGATGGCGGCACTGCTGAACGAGATAAAGACACTGAAGGATCTGAACAGAAAAATCAGCGAGGATGCCGTCAATCTCACCCGTGCTCTCAAAGGCGACAGCAAGCAGCAGGGCATCTGGGGAGAGATGGTGCTTGAGAGGGTGCTTGAAGCCTCCGGCCTCAGGGAGGGGGAGGAGTATGAGCGTGAAGTGAGCCTTCAGGATACGGAGAGTCGCAGATTCAGACCGGATGTAGTTATCCATCTTCCGGGAAAGAGGGATATCATCGTAGATGCCAAAACTTCGCTCACAGCATACGAACGATATGTAAATGAGCAGGACGAGGAGAGAAAAAAGGAGTTCGCCAAGCTTCATCTCGAGGCGGTCAGGAACCATATAGAGAGGCTTGCGCAGAAGAGCTACGGTGCGTTGGAGGGGGTCAATTCACTCGACTTCATATTTATGTTCATGCCCATAGAGGGAGCTTTGATGCTGGCTCTGCAGAGCGACAGTACACTTTACGACAGGGCTTTTTCAAAAAAGATAGTACTGGTGAGTCCAACCACTCTGCTTGTGGCGCTCAGGGCCGTGGAGAATACGTGGCGGCATGAGCGCCAGAACCGGAATGCCATGGAGATCGCCAACAAAGCGGGGGCTCTTTATGACAAGTTCGTTGGGTTTGCGAACGATCTGGAGAAGGTCGGAAAGCAGATAGAGACCCTGCAGAAGAGTTACGACGGCGCCTGGAAAAAGTTGACCGAAGGGAGGGGAAATATAGTTAGAAGGGTAGAGGAGCTGCAGAGACTGGGCGCCAGAGGCAGCAAGAGTATGCCGAAGAGGATCTCTGACGATGCGGGTCTTTCGGAGGAGAAGCTTTTACGGAACGGAGACTCTTCACAGGATTGACCCTCCTGCGGACTGTTTCGGGTATGGCAGCGAAAGCAGTTTTGCGACAACCATGGGCAAAATTTTATGCTCGGCCGTTTGAACTCTCTTCCTGAAACTCTCCAGCGTATCCCCCTCTTCTATTTTGACGCACTCCTGTTCGATAATCTCTCCTCCGTCGAGGGTGGAGTCTACCCGGTGCACCGTTACGCCGCCGACTCTCATGCCGCTTCTGAAGCTCTCCTCTATGGCGTTTGCCCCCTTGAATAGCGGCAGAAGCGAAGGGTGAAGATTTATCGCCTCTATCTGTGAAGTGAATATTTCCGTGACGATCCGCATGAAGCCTGCCATCACCACCAGGTCGGGAGAGACCGCCTTCAGCCTCTCGACAAGAGCGCTGTCGAAACTCTCCCTGCTGTCGAACTTTTTATGGTCTATGACGATCGTATCGAGCCCCAACTCTTTTGCGGCCGCTACTCCCCCGGCATCGGGCCTGTTGGTAACAGGCACTATCTTCACTCTTCTTTCGCCGAAGGTTCTGTCGTGAAAGATGCGTATGAGATTTTCCAGATTCGTCCCCTTCCCGCTGAAGAGAACGGCTACGGTCAGGATGCGAGCCAACGTATCTCCTCTATCAGATCTTCCGCGGTAGCGCTGTAGTCGGCCCCTTTGTAGTTTGAAGCGGCGAGGGCGAGAGCCAGCGAACCGTTGATGGCGGCATTCAGGGGGGTGTAACCCTGTGCCAGCAGGGAGGAGATTATGCCGCTTAGGACATCTCCGCTGCCGGCCTGGGAGAGCACCGGAGTGCCGAGGGGGTTTACATATACAGAGCCTTCGTGGGCGATTATGGTGTTTGCCCCTTTCAGTAGAAGAGCCGTTTTCGGGTAGGCTTCGCTGAATTTTTGGGCCCATCCGAAACGGTCGCTCTGAATCGTAGAGACGTCGACATCGTCGATATCGAGTGTTTTGAGCAGTGCGGAAAACTCTTTCGGATGGGGTGTGACGACCGTTTTGCTGCACTCCTGGAGCAGGGTTTTGACCCACGGAACGTAGCATACGTCGGCATCCAGCAGAACTGGAATATCGTAATCCAGTATCGTGGATTTTATCATGATCGGATCATACTCGAGGCCGAGCCCCATCCCCATTGCTACCGCCGTAGTGTTGTCGGGCAGATCGCCGGCCTGCATCAGGGAGTGGGGAATGTTCTCTATCGTGTGGTCTGTAACCAGGGTGACGAGGCCGGCGCCGGAACGCAGCGCCGCGGAGCCGCAGAGAATAGCCGCTCCTTTTTTCTTCCCCGCTATGACGCACAGATGTCCGTAATCTCCTTTGTGCGAAGCGGGGTTGCCCCTTGAGGGCGGATTGAAGTCTCCGGCTTCGAGCAGGAAAGTATCGGTGTGGTGTTCGTAGATCTTTCTGCTTATCCCCAGGTCGGTTACCTCTACGACTCCCGTGTGCTGCTTCGCAAAGTCGCTGAAGAGCGATTTTTTCAGAGCACCCATTGTAACGGTCAGATCGGCTCTGAACGCAATAGGGTTGGGGTTTCCTTTCGGGTCGATTCCGCTGGGGATATCGCAGGCTATCTTATACCCGCCCATAGCGTTGAGAGTGTCTATCAGGTCTATCCCCTTTATGTCGAGAGGTTTCGAGAAGCCGGCACCGAAAAGCGCATCTACGACAACGTCCGCATGCAGCGGAAGAGAGTTGACCGTATCTAGCCCGATCTGCCGGGCGCGCTTCAGCTGAATCTTCGCCATCTCCGATTTTGCGTCGTAGGGCAGAAAAAGAGATACTTCGTAATCTTCATGCAGCAGTCGTGCCAGGGTTATGCCGTCGGCTCCGTTGTTTCCGGGTCCGGCGACTATGAGTATATGCGATTTCGCTTCGGCTGACGACTCTACGGCGCGCTTGAGCCCCATCGCCGCGTGTTCCATCAATATATCTTCGGTCAGGTTGAACTTTTCGTAGCAGCGTCTGTCCAGTGCATAGCAGTCGTCGAATATCTTTTGCATCACTACGCCTTTTGTCGGGATTTATAACCCTAATCTCGAAATAGAATAGTTTGAAATCGTTGTGATGCTTGTGGTCAGGCGGTTTGGGAAAAATTTGAGGCGCACCCGTCAGGTGCGTCGATGATTTTTCCCAAAGTGCATGGCTGCAATGATCGTAACGAGTTCCTCTATCTCTATTTCGAGATTAGGGTGTAACATCGGTCGGTAAAATCATAACAAAACTATGCTATAATTTGCGTCCAAATTCAAACTGGAAGGGGGTGATGTCAGAATGCCTGGCATCGTCGTACGTGAAAACGAGTCTTTTGATGAAGCTTACCGCAGATTCAAAAAGCAGGTCGATCGCAACCTGATCGTCACTGAAGCTCGTGCAAGACGCTTCTATGAGCCTATGACCGAAAAGCGCAAAAAGCAGAAGATCGCTGCGCGCAAGAAGTTGCTCAAGCGTCTCTTTATGCTGCGCAGATACGAATCCCGTCTCTAAGCGGCAAAAGCCCCTCCCGGGGCTTTCTCAACTCTTTTCAGTGCTCCGAATGTTCCGTTTTGCAGGTATCTATTCCAAGAGGTTTGTAGATTGGGCACCATCCGATAATCCCGGTAACCAGCGGTATTATCCCGAACCACCCGACGACATTTCCCGTAATCATCGCAAAACCTATAAGTATAATCCCGGCGACTACTCTGCTGAGCCTGTCCTGGCTTCCCATTCGACATGCCATGTTTGAATCCTTTAAATCGATTTTAGGTATATTACCAAAAAACAATTAAGGATCGTTCATGCATTTTACGGCACCCCTTAAATCGAACAGTACAAAAATCATGCTGCTTGGAAGCGGAGAGCTCGGCAAAGAGGTGGCGATAGAGGCCCAGAGGCTTGGAATAGAGGTGATAGCGGTCGACAGATATCCCAACGCTCCGGCGCATCAGGTGGCTCACGAAGCCCACGTGATTGATATGCAGAACAAGGATGAGGTGCTCGACCTTATCCGCCGGACGCGGCCGGACTATATTCTGCCGGAGATAGAGGCCATAAGCATAGAGGCTCTCTTCGCGGCGGAAAAGGAGGGTTTTCACGTCATCCCCAACGCCGAGGCCGTAAACAAGACGATGAACCGTAAAAATATCCGCAAGTTCGCCGCGGAGGAGCTGGGGCTCAAGACGAGTGCCTACCGCTTCGTATCGAGTTTCGATGCGCTTGAAGCGGCTGCCGACGCCATAGGGTATCCCTGTGTCATAAAACCTGTAATGAGCTCTTCCGGGCACGGTCAGAGCGTCGCCTACAGCAGGGAAGATCTTGCCGGGTGCTGGGAGGCGGCGAAAGAGGCGAGAGGAGACTCCAGCGAACTGATTGTCGAAGGGTTCATAGAGTTCGACTACGAGATCACCCTCCTTACGGCCAGAACGGAAAAGGAGACTATATTCTGCGAGCCTATCGGACATGAGCAGAAGGACGGCGACTATGTATTCAGCTGGCAGCCGGCGTTCATGGCCCCTGGTGTGCGTGAAAAGGCCGAAGAGATAGCGAAAAAGATAACCGACGGACTCGGAGGCCGCGGGATATTCGGAGTAGAGCTCTTTGTAAGAGGAGACGAGGTCTATTTCAGCGAAGTGAGTCCGAGGCCGCACGATACCGGCATGGTTACACTCATTACCCAGAGCCAGAGCGAATTTGCCCTCCATCTTCGGGCGGTACTGGGACTCCCTTTGGAGTTCTCCTTCTACACACCGGGAGCCAGTGCGGCATACAAAGCGAAGCGCGAGAGTGTGACCCCGGTGATCCACGCGGAAGACGGGGTGTTCGCGGCAGACTCATACATACGGATTTTCGGAAAGCCCGAAAGCCATGAAGGGAGGCGTATGGCGGTTGTGCTGACGATGGCCGCAAGCGAGAGCGAGGCACTGAAAAAGGCGAAAGAGCGCATAGGGTATCTTGACGACTACGCCAATGTCACAAGAGTGGTGGAGAGCGAACGGGAAGAGAGCGAAGATGAGAGCTGCGTCATAAAGAAGGTATTCAAGTTCATCTTCGGAAAATGATGCAGATAGAGCAGAGCGAGATTCGCCTCTCTCCCAAAAGGCGGGGGGTGCATCTCGTGACGGATGAGATACTTTCGCAGATCCCGGCTCTTTCGAAGTTCGAAAAGGGGCTTCTGCACCTCTTTTTACGCCATACCAGCGCGGCACTGACGATAAACGAGAATGCGGATCCGGATGTACGGCTTGATACGGACTATTTTATCGACAGACTCGTACCGGACGGATATGCGGGGTTTCGCCACACACTCGAGGGCCCGGAAGATATGCCTGCGCATATAAAGTCGATGCTTTTTGGCTGCCAGTTGACCGTTCCGGTAAGAGGCGGTAAGCCGATGCTCGGGACATGGCAGGGCATCTACCTCGTCGAGGCCAGAGAGCATGGAGGAGGCAGGAGCATAGTCGCCACAGTTTACGGTGATGTGTTATAATGGGGCTATGAAACGGATAATCGCCGCACTCTCTTTTTTTATGGTACTGCCGATCGTAGCCGCCGATCTGCAGTGCAAAATAGAGAACGAGAGAATCTACTGCAGATATTTTCTCGACCGGTCAGACAACCAGAACGGAAAAGAGGTTGAGTTTCGCTGGATCTCTCCCGGCGACAGTGGTGATGATCGGATACGCCATTTTCGTATCCCCCCGCAGCACGGTTCGGTATATGACTACCGCTTTCTTCCGGGAAGAGCGAAGGGCGTGTGGCATGTAAAAGTGATAGACCTGGATACCAACGAGAGTATCGAGACCACTTTCGATATAAACTCCACCGACGACTCGATGTTCGAAGAGGATTGAGCCCTGTAGCGGTGCGGGGCTCAAAAGAGTGAAGGCTGCTGAAGAGATCTTATTTTGAAACTCTTTCTATGGAGCGGTGAGTAGCCGTACCTCTTTATCGCCTCCAGATGTTCTCTGGTTCCATACCCTTTATGCTTTTCAAAGCTGTATTGGGGATACTCTTTCGCCATCTCTACCATAAACCGGTCCCGGGTTACCTTGGCGAGAATGCTGGCGGCACTCACCTGCGGAATAGCGATATCCGCTCTGATTTTGCACTCGAGCTCTTTGATTCCGAAAGCGGTATTGCCGTCGAAGAGGTACTTTTCGGCCCGAAGTGTCCGCATAATCTCTTTAAGGCCTCTTACAAGGCAGGAGGTTATGCCGATTTCGTCGATAGTTCCGGCATCGAAGCTGACAATACGGTAGGCGCAATCTTTCGTAATGATCTCAAACAGCTTCTCCCTCTTTTTTTCTGTAAGCTGTTTGGAGTCCGTCAGCCCCTCGATCGGGTCGTAGAGAACGACCCCCGCCATCACCAGGGGGCCGGCAAGCGGTCCTCTTCCCGCTTCGTCAATACCGCATAACTGTTTCATGCGGAGATTCTAACCTTTTGGAGCTGAAAGAATGGAGCGTATCAAAATCCTTATTTTCTCTTTTTCGATACTCTTTTCGGGCGGATGCGGCAACACCCCCGTTGTAAAAATTTACCCGAAAGGAGAAAATGCCCATATAGAGTGCCTGAGCCTGGATATCTACCCGATGAACGATGATATCAGACGGAGTCTTGAAAAACTATACCCTTTCGATCCCTCATGCAAAACGGTACTGGAGGTGAGGCACAAAGAGAATATCTCCTGCAACGCCAACCATAACGCTTTTCACAAGGCCGTTGGCGGCTTTCCGGGAAATTTTCTCCGAATGGAGGTGAGAAAGGGGTTGACACTCCTGTACAGCTACTATATCGACCTGGATAGTAAAGCCGGTGCCGAAGATGCAAAGAGGGCCTTCGAAAGGATAAAAAGAGATCTTGACTTATCTAACTGATGTTACGTTTTTTGCGGAATGAATGTCAGATATTAAGCTGAAGTGGGGGTATCAGGCCGGAAATCTTATTTCGACACGGGTGCCGCCGTTGGAATATACTTTGAACGAACCTTTAAGCTGCTTTGACGCCAACGCTTTTACAAGGGTCAGCCCTATCGAGTCTCCGTCTATAGACTCGCCCATTCCGATCCCGTTGTCGGCTACACTCAGGAGATATCTTCCCCCTTCCCTTTTGAAAGATATGGAAATCTTCCCCTCTTTGGCGTCGAATGCGTACTTCAGCGAGTTGGTTACCAGCTCGTTTATTATCAACCCGCAGTATATAGCCCTGTCGGCATCCAGCTCCGCTTCGATATCGTAACGGCTCTCTATATTTTCGGCCTGAAAGTTGGATATCAGCTTCTCGACGATCAGCCGAAAGTAGACCTCCGTTTCGATCTGCAATGTTTTGCTGTTCCTGTAGAGCAGTTCATGCAGTTTGCCTATGGAGTCGATCCTGCTCTGAGCCGAAGAGACGATGTTCAGTATCTTTTCGTCGGCTATTCTGGAGCTCTGCAGCTGCAGCAGCGATACGATCATCTGAAGATTGTTTTTGACACGATGGTGAATCTCTTTCAGGAGTATGTTTTTCTCCTCCAGAGCTTTTGTAAGCGCTTTCGTTCTTCTCTCCACCATCTTCTGCAGCCTGTACTGCTCCTCCTTGTGGTAATCGATCAACTCCCGGTCCGCGGCCTCTTTTTCGGCTTTGAGTGTATTTATTCTATCGGCTAGACCGATAGAAAATATCAACGCTTCGAAAGCAAAACCTGCTTGTGGAATAAAAGCTGAGTTGGCAATCGAAGGCAGGTAGCCGAAGTTTATAAGAGTGATGATAAGCATTGCTGAAGTTACACTAAGCCAGCCGGCAGCATAATATTTGGATCCCTGTAGTCTCATGGCCAGTGCTTTTATTGATATATAGATAAAAATGGGAGCATACACCAACAGAAACATTAGACTGATTTTCGGCGGCTGGGTAAACGTAACGAAAAGAACATATATAGGCAGAAATTTCAATACTTTATCTACAAGCGGCATAGTTTTGGACGTATTTAGAAAGTAGCGAGTGAAGTAGGGTATAAACACCAACGACGCAGCTATCAAGACATTTAAAATTAAAGCAGACTTTATAGGGGTATGGAGTATATATAGCTCGAGGACTCTGGTATAGTAGAGCTGATAGAGTATCATTCCCGCAAGATAGCCGCAATACCAAAAGTAGGTTATATCTTTAGTAAAAATCATGATGAAAAAGTTATAGATCAGCAGAGCACCCATAACTCCGAAAAATATACCGAGAAAAAGGTGCCTCAACTTTTCATGTTTTGCATAACTTGACGGTTTCCATAAAACAGGTCTTGCGTTTAGCGGAAATAGATAGGATTTGAACGAGAGAAAAATCGTTTTAGCCTCTTTTGGTTTCCAGCGCAGTTTGAAATAGGGATTGATTGCATCCAGGGTTACTCCTCTGTAGGTACTGCCCGATAGTATCTTTTTATGATCTGCATACAGTGTAACAAATTCGGTTCTGGGGTTATCTGTTTCCAATATTCTGGTGATACTTTTGTCGAAAGGGTTTTCAAGAGTGCACTTGACCCAGAGTGTTGTATTGTTGCTGAAGCCGAGGGAAAGTGCCTTTTTGTCACTCTTTTTCCATCTCGAATTCGGAATTTTGGCAACATCTTCAAAGGAGTAGTGACTATCTTTTAGGGTAAGAAATTCGCAATATGGCAGAAGATCGATTCGATCCCGGTCAATTGTAACAGCTCCGGAAAGAAATTGGTTTAAAAAAAGAGAAATGAGAAAAAATCTTATCATCGAGTTATTTTACCCAAAAAAGCATATTGGAACCGGACCTTCGTCAATCCCTCAGCACCCACTCATAAAAAGGGAGAGCTCTGATTTCCGTCTTTTCAAATGTAAATTCGAACGAGTTTGCTATGGTGAGGAGTGTAATTTCAGGGATTTCGAGTCTGTCGATCTCGTCTATTATGCGTGAAATTCTGGCTGCGGCACTCTGTTGGTTCGCAAAGGGTGATATCAATATGGCCCTTCTTGAAACAGGATCGAAAAAATCCGTTTTGTCGGTATAGAATATCTCATCTTCTCTCCTTTTCAGCTTTGCGGCCGCTATCGTATAGAGTTGGCCCATAAGGGACTTTTCGAAATGCATGGATGCCGGCATTGCGAAGTCGTAAAAGAGTACTCTTTTGGCGGCTTTCGGTTGAGCGTATTTCGGCAGCCATGAGACTATTCGCCGCTCTTCGTACGATTTCACCTTTTTGTAGAGCCAGTCTTTGGATATCCTGTGCTCCCTCTTGAGTGCCGTATAGAGTTGATGTATCGTCAGAGGTTTTCCCTGGAAAAGTGAGATCTGTTTAAACAGATGAATCTCGTTTTCGTTTCCGAATATGGAGCGGATATTTTCGTGTAGCCTGATGGTCAGTATCGAGTCCGCAGTTGTCGCCATCGCCGGTAGAGATCCGGTTCTGAGATAGGAAGAGAAGGAGTGCTCGAGGTGCAGATGTCGCTTCTCGAACGCGAGGTACTCTTCGAAGTCGAGCGAGTGGAGTTGAAGAAGGGGCATCATGGGGTTTTCCCTGTAGGGCGCCTCCGTGACGACTATTGTCTGCCTGCATACGGGGAGAGCGAAGGAGCCGTCAAAGTGGTCTATTGCAACCGTCTCTATCCCGTTGGCCCTGATAAACTCCCCGATCTGCCGGCCGATCGATCTCTTGTCGATCCTGAGATCCCGAAGATCGATATAGAGCCGTTTTCTTTTGGGGATTTTAGCCATATAGTCCAGAACCGACCAGGTTTTTCCGGTCCTCGGAGCGCCGTAGAGGTTTACGGTATGGGAAGGAATCTCGATCTTGCGCTCGATGAATCCGACCGCTTTCGGTGTCGATTCGTAAAAAGATTCCAATTGATGCATTATTGTCTCTCCTACTTTTTATCAGGGAGTCAGAACTACTGTGAAGAGGCCTCCTATTTCCTTTTAAAAAGGAAACAAAATATCCAAAGTATATCACAAAAACCCCGTAAATTCTTGAATTTGCAAAAACTTTTAAGTATAATCTTGGCTCCAAAAAGCGTTGGCGGAGCTGAATCCAATTGCCAACAAGTTCTTTTAAGGGAAAACCTATGGAAAAAATTCGACTAAAACTCAAAGCGTACGATCATCGTGTGCTTGATCGGTCAGTTGCTGCAATAGTTGAAGCAGTCAAAAGAACGGGTGCGGAGATACGCGGCCCAATTCCAATGCCTACAAAGATCAGGCGCTACACGGTGCTTAGATCACCTCACATAAACAAAGACTCTCGCGAACAGTTCGAAATCAGAATGCACGGACGTATGATAGACATCGTCTCTGCCACTCCTGATACCATCGATTCGCTTATGAAGCTTGATCTTGCGCCGGAAGTAGACGTCGAAGTACGATCTATGGGCAACAAGGGGTAACGGATGGAATTCATCGTAGAGAAAATCGGCATGAGCCGTACAATCAGCGTACCTAGCGTCCCTGTTACGCTTTTGAAGGTACAGGATGTAAAAGTTTGTGAAATTACCGAAGACGGACGTGCAATCGTAGCCTACTCGAGCGGCAAGAAGCGCAACAAAGCTATCGAAGGCCAGCAGAAAAAGTATGGCCTCAGCGCCGAGTACAACCGCTTCGCGACACTCAAGGTAGCCAACACCGAGGCGGGAGATATCGATCTCACTCCTCTGGGGGAAGCCAAGAGAGTCAAGACGACTTTTACAACCAAAGGGCGCGGCTTTTCGGGAGTAATGAAGCGATGGAACTTCGCAGGCGGCCCCAAGAGCCACGGTTCACGTTTTCACAGAGCCCCGGGCTCTATCGGAAACTGTGAGTGGCCCGGACGCGTACAGCCCGGACAGAAGATGCCCGGCCAGTACGGCAATACAAAAGTAACAGTAAAAAATGAGATCGTATCGTTCGATCCCGAGAACAGAATCCTTGTGGTAAAAGGTGCGGTTCCGGGACCTAACGGAGCGATGGGTCGAGTAAGGATTTCCAAATGAGTACGGCAGTAGTTTTGAACGAAAACCTGGAGCGTGCCGGCGAAGCTGAGGTTCCGGCGAAGTTCCTCGAAGCGGGCGCACACAACCTATATTTATATGTAAAGTCCTATCAGGCGGCTCTGCGATCCAATACCGCTCACAGTAAAAACCGCTCCGCAGTCAGCGGCGGCGGCAAGAAGCCGTGGGCGCAGAAAGGGCGCGGCGGAGCACGTGCCGGCTCTATCCGCTCACCTCTTTTTGTCGGCGGCGGCGCCGCTTTCGGACCGAAAGCGAACCGCAACTACGACCAGAAGGTGAACAAGAAACAGAAGCGCCTCGCACTTCTGCACGCTCTTGCGGAGAAAGCTGCCAACGGGAAGCTCTACATCGTCGACAGCGTAGAAGTCGCAAGCGGCAAGACGAAAGATGCCGCGGCGATGATGAATAAGCTTGGCGAACGTGATGCCCTTTGGGTCAAGTCTCTTATCGACGACAAAACCTATTTGGCATTTAGAAATCTTCCGAACTGTTATTTGATCGAAGAGAATGAACTCAACGGCTATCTGGCAGCAGCGTACCGCGCGGTTGTTATCGAAAAAGCGGTTTGGGAAAATCTGACGAAAGAGGGCTAAGATGGCAGATATTACAGACATCAAATCGATACTCTATACGGAAAAGACACTCGGTCTTCAAGAAGATGGTGTCATCGTTGTGCAGACATCTCCGAAGGTTACGAAGAATCAGCTCAAAGCGATCTTCAAAGAGTACTTCGGAGTAAATCCGGTCAAGGTGAACTCGCTTCGCCAGAGCGGCAAGGTCAAACGTTTCCGAGGCAAAGAAGGAAAGCGTGCAGATTTCAAAAAGTTCTATGTTAAGCTGCCGGAAGGCGCAAACATCGAGAGCTTGAGTGCGTAAGGAATAGAAGATGGCAATAAAAACATACAAACCGTACACCCCCAGCCGACGCTACATGAGCGTTGTCGACAACGGGGACATTACAAGCAAACCGACAGTCCGAAAGCTTCTGAAAAAGCTTCCGGCAAAAGCGGGACGCAACAATCGCGGACGCATTACTTCCCGTCACAAGGAAGCGGGGGCCAAAAAACTCTACCGTATCATCGACTTCAAGCGTAACAAGTTCGGTATCGAAGGCACTGTGGCGACGATAGAGTACGATCCGTACAGAAACTGCCGCATCTGCCTCATCAACTATGCAGACGGTGAGAAGCGCTACATAATACAGCCGAGCGGACTCAAGGTCGGTGACAAGATCCAGTCTGCCGAGTCCGGTCTAGACATCAAACCGGGCAATGCGATGAAACTTAAAAACATACCGGTCGGTACACTCGTTCACAATATCGAGATGAAACCCGGCAAGGGAGCGCAGATGGTAAGAAGCGCAGGCGGGTATGCGCAGATCATGGGTCGTGAGGGTAAATATGTAATCCTCAGACTTCCCAGCTCGGAGATGCGCAAGATCCTCGGCGAGTGCATGGCGACTATCGGTACGGTAGGAAACGAAGAGTTCGCCAACATCGTCATAGGTAAAGCAGGTAGAAGCCGACACCTGGGTATCCGTCCTCAGACGCGCGGTTCAGCGATGAACCCGGTCGATCACCCGCACGGCGGTGGTGAAGGAAAGACAAACTCGGGACGACACCCGGTGACACCTTGGGGTATGCCGACAAAAGGCTTTAAAACTCGTCGTAAGAAAGCTAGTGACAAACTGATCATTTCACGACGCAAAAAGAAATAAGAGGGTAAGTAATGGCAAGATCGATTAAAAAGGGTCCTTTTATCGATGAGCACCTGATGAAAAAGGTACTCAAAGCGAAAGAGACCGGTGATACGAAACCGATTAAAACATGGTCACGCCGAAGCACCATCTTCCCGGAGATGATCGGTTTGACCATCAACGTCCACAACGGACGCCAGTTCGTTCCTGTATATATTACAGAGAACCATGTCGGGTATAAACTCGGTGAGTTCGCTCCGACTCGTACATTCAGAGGCCACAAGGGCTCTGTTCAGAAAAAGATCGGGAAATAAGGGGTAGATGATGAGTAGAGCAACACTTAAATTCATTCGCCTCAGCCCGACAAAAGCACGTCTTATCGCGAGAGAGGTGCAGGGTATGAATGCTGAAGAGGCCCTGGCGAGCCTGGAGTTCATGCCGAACAAAGCTGCGAAAGTCATATCCAAAGTGATCGCTTCGGCGGTTGCCAACGGCGGATATGAGCCGGAAGAGGTGGTTATCTCCTCCTGCCGAGTCGACAAAGGACCGGTTCTCAAGCGATGGAAACCGCGTGCACGCGGCCGTGCATCACGAATAATGAAACCAACATCTCACGTGATTGTCGAAGTCACAGAAGCGAAGGATAAGTAATGGGTCAGAAAGTCAATCCGATCGGTTTGCGCCTTGGAATCAACCGTAACTGGTCATCACGCTGGTATCCGAACTGGCAGCGCGTTCCCGCATTCGTTGCGGAGGATGACAAAATCCGCAAGTTTCTAAAAAAAGAGCTCTATTATGCGGGAATAGCGGATATTATCATCGAGCGTACGGCTAAACGTCTTCGCGTAACGATTGTGGCGGCTCGCCCCGGCATCATTATCGGAAAAAAGGGTGCCGATATCGAGAAGCTCAAAGCCAGGCTCCAGAATATGGTCAAAAAGCCTGTGGCTCTCAACATTCGCGAAGAGAAGCGCCCGCAGGCTTCTGCCCAACTCGCGGCTGAAAATATCGCGACGCAGCTGGAGAGACGTGTTGCGTTCAGGCGGGCGATGAAAAAGGTTATCCAGGCTGCGCAGAAGGCTGGAGCAAAAGGTATCAAGGTCCAGGTCGCAGGCCGTCTGGGCGGAGCCGAAATGGCGAGAACGGAGTGGTATCTCGAAGGACGTGTTCCTCTCCATACGCTCAGGGCAAAAATTGACTACGGTTTTGCGCAGGCGTACACAACATACGGAATAATCGGTGTGAAGGTATGGATCTTCAAAGGTGAAGTTCTACAAAAGGGGATCCAGCCCGAGCCTGCAGAAGAGAAGCGCGGACGCCGTGCACCGCGTCGCGGAAGGAGTTAATCATGTTGATGCCTAAAAGAACGAAATACCGAAAACAGCAGAAGGGTCGAAACCGCGGAAAAGCGTATCGCGGTAATCAGCTGGCATTCGGCAACATCGGGATCAAAGCGACCGAAGCCGGACGTATCGACAGCCGCCAGATAGAAGCTGCCCGTGTCGCTATGACCCGTCACGTAAAGCGTACAGGTAAAGTGTGGATTCGCGTATTCCCTGACAAGCCGATAACAGCCAAACCACTCGAAACAAGAATGGGTAAGGGTAAAGGTGCAGTGGACAAGTGGGTTATGAATATCAAGCCCGGCAGGATAATATACGAGATGGCCGGAGTGGAAGACAAACTGGCCCGCGAAGCGCTCACGCTCGCGATGCACAAACTCCCTTTCAAAACAAAAATTGTAACGCAAGAGGCAAGCAATGAAATATACTGAGATTCAGGATAAGAGCTTGAAAGAGCTTGAAGGGATGTTGAAAGAGAAGAAGATGGAGCTGTTTGAGATGAGACTCAATCTCAAGACGATGCAGCTTACCAACCCGAACGAGCTGCGTGCCGTTCGCAAAGATATAGCCCGCATCAAAACTGCCATCAACGCGCAGAAGAATGGATAAGGATTAAAAATGGCGTCTCATAAACGTATTATTCAAGGGACCGTTGTAAAGAAGGCTGGTGACAAGACGGCGACCGTTCTGGTCGAGCGCCGTGTCATGCACCCCAGATACCACAAAACGGTCAAAAGATTTAAAAAGTATCTTGTTCACGATGAGAGAAACGAAACGAACGTAGGTGATGTGGTTACGGCAATCGAGTGCCGACCGCTCTCCAAGACAAAATCGTTCCGTCTCAAGGAGATCGTAAGTACAGGAGTCGGATCATGATTCAGAGTTTTACAAGATTGAACGTAGCCGATAACAGCGGCGCTAAAGAGATTATGTGTATCAAGGTTCTCGGCGGAAGCAAGCGCAGATATGCCAGTGTGGGTGACGTTATCGTAGCTTCCGTCAAAAAAGCGCTCCCCAACGGCAAAGTGAAAAAAGGGCAGGTTGTAAAGGCGGTCGTCGTACGAACCAAAAAAGAGATTCAGCGTGAAAACGGCTCTCTCATCCGTTTCGATGACAATGCCGCAGTTATTCTCGATTCGAAAAAAGAGCCTATCGGCACTCGTATATTCGGACCGGTAAGCCGTGAAGTCCGCTACTCGAATTTCATGAAGATCGTATCTCTTGCTCCGGAGGTGCTGTAATGGCGAAGAAGTTCAAGATCAAAAAGGGTGATACGGTAGAGATCATCGCGGGAGACGACAAAGGCAAGCAGGCGGAAGTACTTCGTGTTCTGCCGGCTAAAGATGCGGTGATCGTCGCCGGATGCAAAGTTGTCAAGAAAGCCGTAAAACCTTCCGAAAAGAATCCGGAAGGCGGGTTTGTAAACAAAGAGATGCCGATTCACATCTCCAATGTACGAAAAGTGGAAGGTGCATGATATGCTGAGACTCAAAGAGAGATATGAAGAGCTGAAGCCGGTCCTGAAAGAGGAGCTTGAGATAGAGAACCCGATGCTGATCCCGGCTCTCGAGAAGATCGTCATCAGTGTCGGATGCGGCAGCGATGCCAAAGATACGAAGGTCGTTCAGAACATTGCCGACACGATCACTCTCATCGCGGGACAGAAAGCGGTTATAGTACCTGCGAGAAAATCGGTCGCGGGTTTCAAAGTCCGTGAGGGAATGCCGGTAGGTGTCAAGGTTACGTTGAGAGGAAAGATGATGTACAACTTCCTCGACAAACTAATCTCGATAGCACTTCCGAGAGTGAAGGATTTCCGAGGCGTCTCCAGAAACGGTTTTGACGGTCACGGAAACTACAACTTCGGACTCGACGAGCAGCTCATGTTCCCGGAAGTCGAATATGACAATATCATCAAGACACACGGTATGAACATCACGATCGTTACAACGACTGACAACGACAAAGCGGCATTCGCGCTTCTTGAAAAGCTCGGTATGCCTTTTGCAAAAGGACGACAAAATGGCTAAAAAATCGATGATTGCCAAGCAACAGCGAAAACCAAAATTCAAAGTCCGTGCCTATACGCGCTGCAGCATCTGCGGCCGACCGCACTCAGTGTACAGGGATTTCGGCATCTGCCGAATCTGCCTGCGCAAAATGGCTAGCGAAGGTCTTCTTCCTGGCGTAAAAAAATCAAGCTGGTAAGGAGATAGCAATGGTGAACGATCTAATTGCAGATTCATTGACACGCATTAGAAACGCATCAATGCGAAGACTGGAAGTTACAACGCTTCTTTATTCGAAAATTGTTGAAGCGATCATGAAGATACTACAGGAGAAGGGCTACATCGAGAGCTACAAGGTAGTCGAGAATGACGGTAAAAAAGCGATCAATGTCGTATTGAAATATGATGACGAAGGCAGAAGCGTTATAAACGAAATAAAGCGAATCTCCAAACCCGGTCGCCGCGTCTACAAAGGCAAAGAGGCGATCAAACGGTTCAAAAACGGCTACGGCACGATAGTCGTCAGCACATCTCAGGGCGTTCTTGCCAACGATGAAGCGTACAAGCGCGGTATCGGCGGCGAAGTTCTCTGCAGCATCTGGTAAGGAATAGAATATGTCACGTATAGGAAAGAAACCGATTGATATCCCGGCAGGCGTAGATGTCAAAGTCGAGGGTACAGAAGTTGTCGTTTCCAAGGGAAAAGATACAAAGCGTCTCGATACGCACGGCCGTGTAGATATCGAGATCAGCGATAACAAGATCATCTTCCACCGAAAAGGTGATGACAAGGCAAGCAGCGCGTTCTGGGGCACATACCGTGCGCTTACCCAGAACATCATCACCGGTTTGACACAGGGGTTCGAAAAGAGACTCGAAATCAACGGAGTCGGTTACCGTGCAGCGGTAAAGGGGAAGGTTCTCGAGCTCCAACTCGGATTTTCCCACCCGGTGAACTATGAGATTCCGGAGGGGATCACTATAGCCGTAGAGAAGAATATCGTCTCCGTGAAGGGACAGGATAAGCAGAAGGTTGGACAGGTGGCGGCGGAGATCCGCGCATTCAGACCGCCGGAGCCTTATAAAGGCAAAGGTGTCAAGTATGTGGATGAAGTGATTCTCCGCAAAGCCGGTAAAACAGGTAAATAAGGGTTGAACTATGAATAGAACACTACTCATGAAGAAAAATGTACAGCGCGCAAAGCGTAAAGCCCGTGTCCGCGGCAAGATTTTCGGAACTGCCGAGAAGCCGCGCGTTACCGTGTTCCGCTCCAACAAGCATATCTACGCGCAGGCGATCGATGATGTTTCCGGCGTCACACTGGCGGCTGCAGACGGATGCAAAATGGGTCTTAAAGCCAACAAAGAGGCTGCTATCAAAGTTGCGGAGGCAATCGCCGCCGCAATGAAGGAGAAGGGTATCGAGAGCGCAGTATTCGATCGTAACGGATATATATACCACGGTGTCGTTGCCGCGTTTGCCGATGCACTGCGCGAAAACGGAATACAGGTCTAAAGGGTAATAGAAATGGAAAATATCAATCGAGAAGATTTCGAAGAGGTTATCGTCAATATAGGCCGGGTAACCAAGGTTGTCAAGGGCGGTCGGCGATTCCGATTTACGGCTCTCGTAGTTGTGGGAGACCGCAACGGAACTGTCGGCTTCGGAATGGGTAAGGCCAAAGAGGTTCCGGATGCGATTCGCAAAGGAATAGACGAGGCGTTCAAAAACCTGGTCAAAGTCAATATCAAAGGTTCTACTATCGCTCACGATATCGAGCACAAGTACAACTCGAGCAAGATCCTGCTCAAGCCTGCCAGCGAAGGTACGGGAGTCATCGCGGGAGGTGCCGCACGACCGGTCATCGAGCTTGCCGGTATCAAGGATATCCTGACCAAATCACTGGGTTCGAACAACCCCAACAACCTGGTTCGTGCGACTGTCGAAGCACTGAGCCGGATCAAAGGATAAGAGATGTCACTTCACAATCTAACCAAAGCACAGGGAAGCACCAAGAGTGCCAAGCGTGTCGGCCGCGGGCAGGGAAGCGGGATGGGCAAAACTGCCACCCGCGGAAACAAAGGGCAGAAGTCGAGAACCGGATACAAGCAGAAGCGCGGTTTTGAAGGCGGTCAACAGCCGATTCAGCGCCGTCTGCCCAAAGTAGGTTTCACCTCACGAGTTGAAAAGCCGTATGTCATCAACATAGAAAGAGTACCGGCAATCGCTGAGTTGAATGAAATCACAATGGAAACGCTTTTGACTGTACACTCAATCAAAGGCAAGCATAAGCGCGTTAAATTGATCGGCAAGGGTGCAAAAGAGCTCGCCGCGAAAATCAAAGACGAGCAAATTACGACCAGCGGAAAATAGCAATGACTAGATCATTGGTCAATAAAATCCTGATCACACTGGGGTTTTTGCTGGCATACCGGATACTGGCCTACGTGCCTGTACCCGGTGTAAACGTCGATGTTATCAAAGAGTTCTTTGATTCCAACTCCTCCAATGCCCTGGGCATGTTCAATATGTTCAGCGGTAACGCAATAAGCCGTCTCAGTATCATCTCTCTAGGTATCATGCCCTACATTACTGCGTCTATTATCATGGAACTTCTCGCTGCAACTTTCCCGGAACTCGGCAAGATGAAAAAAGAGCGCGACGGGATGACGAAGTATATGCAGATAATCCGCTATGCCACTATTGCCATTACTCTTGTACAGGCCGTAGGTGTCGCGATAGGTCTTCAGAGTCTTACAGGAAAAGGCGGTGAAAGTGCGATAATGATCGATACGACATCCTTTGTGACGATAGCGGCATTCTCTATGCTCACAGGTACGATGCTGCTGATGTGGATCGGTGAGCAGATCACACAAAGAGGCGTGGGGAACGGAATTTCGCTGATCATCTTTGCTGGTATCGTATCGTCCATACCGTCCGCAATAGGCGGTACGATCAATCTTGTGAATACCGGAGAGCTCAATTTCCTGGTTGTCCTCGCAATACTCGCCATCATATTGCTGACCGTGGGTTTCATCATCTATGTAGAGCTTGGCGAAAGACGTATACCGGTTAGCTACTCCAGAAAAGTCATGATGCAGAACCAGAAGAAAAGAATCATGAACTATATACCGATCAAGGTCAACCTGAGCGGGGTAATCCCCCCTATTTTCGCCTCAGCGATCCTTATGTTCCCGTCAACAATACTTCAGGCGTCGACCAACCCGATCGTCCAGAAGATTTCGGACTTCCTGCATCCGAACAGCTACACCTTCAATTTTCTGATGTTCCTGTTCGTAATATTTTTCGCATATTTCTATGCGTCGATTGTTTTTAACGCCAAGGACATCGCCGACAACCTCAAGCGACAGGGAGGTTTCATACCCGGAGTGAGACCGGGTGAACATACGGCAGAATTCCTGAACGAAGTGGCGAGCCGGCTCACCTTCTGGGGAGCTATATATCTGGCACTCATATCGACTCTTCCGTGGATTCTCGTAAAAAGTATGGGTGTCCCGTTCTATTTCGGCGGTACCGCCGTTCTCATCGTCGTACAGGTAGCACTAGATACGATGAGAAAGATCGAAGCGCAGATATATATGAGCAAGTATGAAACGCTCAGCGCGGTGGGTCTGTAGATGTCTATAGCGATCCGGAAGCCCGCCGAAATAGAGAAACTTCGGCGTGCGAACAGGATCGTAGGCGAAACTCTTCGGTATCTCGAGGAGAGTATAAAGCCGGGTATGACCCTGAAAGAGATAGATGCGATGGGCGAGGAGTTTCTCCGTTCAAAAGGGGCGAAACCCTCGTTCAAAGGTCTCTACGGCTTTCCTGCGGCGGTATGCACCTCTTTGAATGAAGTTATCATCCACGGCATTCCGGACGATACAAAAATCAAAGAGGGTGATATTCTCGGCCTCGATATAGGCACGGAGCTTGACGGCTGGTACGGTGATGCGGCAATCACGATTCCTATAGGCAGAATAAGTGAAGAGGATGAGCGTCTTATAGCCTGTGCGAAAGATGCGCTCTATCATGCGATAGATATCATAAAGGCCGGTATGAGATTCAAGGAGCTCAGCCTTGAACTGGAAAAGTTCATCAGGTCGAGAGGGTTTGAGCCGCTTCATAACTTTTGCGGCCACGGCATAGGCCGTAAACCGCATGAGGAGCCGGAGATACCCAACTATCTGGAGCACGGGTCTGCCAAAAGCGGTCCCAAAATCAAGAACGGCATGGTCTTCTGTCTCGAGCCTATGATCTGCCAAAAGTGCGGGACGCCGAAGATTCTGGAAGATAAGTGGTCGGTAGTCTGTGGAGACGGATTTCGCGGAAGCCATTATGAGCATACTGTGGCGATAGTCGACAACAGAGCCGAGATTCTCTCGAAATCGTGAGTGTATCGGCAAAGAAGGAGGAAAAATGGCAAAAGATGATGTTATTGAGATAGACGGCAAGGTTATAGAGGCGCTTCCTAACGCTATGTTTCGTGTGGAGCTTGAAAACGGACATGTGGTTTTGTGCCATATAGCCGGAAAGATGCGTATGCACTACATAAGAATACTTCCCGGTGACAGGGTAAAAGTCGAACTGACTCCCTACAGCCTGGACAAGGGACGGATAACCTACAGGTATAAGTAAGCTGTAAGTTGGCTTAATATATAATTCCATCCCCTTTTCCATCTATGTGAAGGAGTTTTGCATAAATCGCACTGTTTATGCAAGGGTCGGTTTGGCCGTAACTCGCCAAACCTAAATTCAGGGGGATTCCGACTCTTTTGGAATCGTTCGGTGCAAAACAGAGAGTGCTTCTTTGAAGGAAGCGGGCAGTTGGCGGTCTGCAACAAGCAGTCTGTTTTTGTCTCTTATAGCGACAAGCTTGAGTGCGGTATTGCTCTGCAATAACCACCGGCATATTGACTCCTGCACTGTCCGGAGAGGTCCGGATAGAGGCATGTGAACCGGCAAGGCGGGCTTGAGTGCGGTTTGTAGGCACTTGAGCTCCCGGTGAACGACCGGATCAGAGTGTTGTCGCGAACGGTGTGAGAGTTATTCAGGTGTGTCTGAGCAGTTGTACAGCGACTCGGCAAAGCCGTATTTTACGGCGGGCCTGTTGTCTGGTCGGACGCAGAGTCATCGTGGTTTTTCGGATTCAGTCCGGAAAACGGCATAGAAGGAGTTTTAGATGAAAGTTAGACCGTCGGTCAAGAAGATGTGCGACAAATGCAAGATCATCAAGAGAAAAGGCATTGTTCGCGTTATCTGTGTAAACCCAAAACATAAACAGAGACAAGGATAAGCATGGCACGTATTGCAGGTGTTGATCTACCTAAAAAGAAACGTCTGGAGTATGCGCTCACATATATATACGGTATCGGACTGACCACTTCGAGAAAGATTCTCGACGCAACCGGTATCAGTTACGACAAGCGCGTGCATGAGATGAGTGAGGAGGAGGCCGCGGCGATCAGAAACGAGATCCAGAAGAACTATATGGTCGAAGGAGATCTGAGAAAGAAAGTCGCTATGGATATCAAGTCATTGATGGACCTCGGCAGTTACCGCGGTCTGCGCCACAGGCGCGGCCTTCCTGTACGTGGACAGAAGACGAAAACCAATGCGAGAACACGCAAAGGTAAGCGTAAAACAGTCGGCGCGGCAAGCAAGTAAGGAGTAGGCAGTGGCGAAAAGAAAAGCAACAAGAAAAAAGATAGTAAAAAAGAATATCGCGCGCGGTGTTGTCTACATAAGTGCGACATACAACAACACCGTCATCACCGTGACGGATGAAGCGGGCAACGTGATCTCATGGAGCAGTGCGGGATCTCTCGGCTTCAAAGGCAGCAAGAAGTCTACGCCGTATGCTGCGCAGCAGGCGGTGGAGGACGCTCTTACAAAAGCGAAAGAGCACGGAATTAAAGAGGTCGGAATAAAAGTACAGGGCCCCGGAAGCGGACGTGAAACCGCTATCAAGAGTGTCGGTGCCACAGAGGGGATACGTGTTCTGTTTCTGAAAGATATTACACCGCTGCCGCACAACGGGTGCAGGCCGCCTAAACGAAGACGAGTATAAGGGGAAGAGATGGCACGATATAGAGGACCGGTAGAAAAGATCGAACGTCGCCTTGGTGTGAGTCTCGGACTCAAAGGCGAAAGAAGACTGGCGGGAAAGAGCGCAATCGACAAACGACCGTACGCTCCCGGACAGCACGGACAGAGAAGAACCAAGATAAGCCAGTACGGACTGCAACTCAGAGAGAAACAGAAGGCGAAGTATATGTACGGAGTTGCGGAGAAGCAGTTCAGAAGACTCTTCAAAGATGCCAACAGAATGGAAGGTAACACCGGAGAGAATCTGATCTCTCTGCTTGAGAGACGACTAGACAACGTTGTCTATAGAATGGGTTTTGCGACAACACGTGCGTTCGCGAGACAGCTTGTGACTCACGGCCATATACTTGTAGACGGAAAGCGTGTAAATATCCCTTCCTACAGAGTAAAGCCGGGACAGAAGATAGAGGTGCGTGAAAAGAGCAAGAAGAACCCGCAGATTTTACGGGCTATGGAGCTCACGAAGCAGACCGGGATGGCACCGTGGGTCGATGTTGACGAAACTAAGCTGTTTGGTATCTTTACGCGTATTCCGGAACGTGAAGAGGTAGTTATCCCTGTAGAAGAGCGCTTGATCGTCGAGCTTTACTCTAAATAATAGTTAAAAAGCGAGTTGCCCATGAATAGAATAAAAACATCACCGTTTATGCCGAGTGAAGTGAACATCGAGCAGACAGGCACCAATAAGGTTCGCATAACTGCTTACCCGTTCGAGACGGGCTATGCCGTTTCACTGGCCCACCCGATAAGGCGACTGCTTCTCGGGAGTACGATCGGATATGCTCCGATCGGTGTGAAGATAGAGGGGGCATCTCACGAGTTCGATTCAGTACGCGGAATGCTGGAAGATGTTGCGGTTTTCATAATTAACCTCAAGAACCTCCGTTTCAAGCTCAAAGGTGACGAGAAAAAGGTCGAAGTGAACTACAGCTTCTCCGGTCCTGTTGAGATCAAGGGCTCAGACCTGAACAACGATGAGGTTGAGGTGGTGACTCCGGACGGATTCCTTGCAACACTGAACGAGGACGCGGAGTTGAACTTCTCGCTCCTCATTCATCAGGGAATCGGTTACGTTCCGAGTGAAGAGCTGAGAGACTCTCTTCCTGAAGGATACATAAGCCTCGATGCCTTTTTCACTCCCGTTAGAGCCGCGAACTATACAATCGAAAATATGCTCGTAGAGGACAACCCCAACTACGAGAAGATCGTATTCGATATTGAGACCGACGGCCAGATCGATCCTGTGACGGCGTTCAAAAATACGCTGGAAGTGATGTATCGGCAGATGTCGGTATTCAATAATATCCTCGATATAGACGTTGCGGCCGAAGAGAGCTCTTCCGCATCGGAGAGTCCGATTGTGAAACAGCTTATGCAGGGGCTGGAGTCTCTTGGGCTCAGCGCAAGAAGCTTCAACTCACTGGAGCGCGCAGGTTTGAGATTTATCGGTGAACTGGCACTGATGAGTGAAAACGAACTCAAAGAGATAAAGAATCTCGGCAAAAAATCGCTCGAGGAGATAAAGGAGAAGCTCGAAGAGATCGGTTTCCCGACGGGCTCAAAACTCGATGAAGAGGCCGAACGACAGCTTAAGAAAAAGATAGAGCAAGAAAAAAACAAGAATGAAGGATAGACGATGAGACATCGACATGGATACAGAAAACTGAGCCGTACATCCGCTCATCGCGCAGCTCTTCTTAAAAACCTCTCAATCGCCCTGGTCCAGAACGGTCGTATCGAGACCACTCTGGCAAAGGCGAAAACCCTGAGAAGTGTTTTCGAGAAGCTTGTGACGCGTGCGAAAGCCGGTGATTTCAACGCTCACCGTGCAGTCTTTGCAAAGCTGCAGGACAAGGCGGCCACCAAGAAACTTGTAGAGGAGATAGCTCCCAGGTATGCCGAACGAAACGGCGGATATACAAGAATAATCAAGACTCGCCAAAGACGCGGTGATGCCGCAGAGATGGCAATTATAGAACTGGTATAGTTCTTCTTTCGGGGCTTGTGCCCCGATGATATATTTCTCCCAAACTCTCGAAACTAGATCCTCTCCCGGTTGTAAAATCAAAACTTTTTTGATATTATAGTTACACTATACGATTACGATTTTAGGACGATAGATATGATACCATTCAGTGATGAAGATCTTTACCCGGCAGTGGAAAACGTGATCGAAAAAGTTCGCCCGTCACTTGCTCTAGACGGCGGTGATATAAAACTTCTCGGTGTGAAGAACGGGAAAGTTTATGTCCAGCTGCAGGGGGCGTGCGTAGGGTGCGCAAGCAGCGGCAGTACCATCAAGTACGGTGTCGAGCGACAGATGCGCATGGATATTCATCCGGAGATAGAAGTTATAAGTGTTCCGGTCGGTCTTGAAGACCAGTGGGACAAGATGGAATAGGAAAATGATGATAAACAAAGAGAACAGAAAAATTCTCGATCGGGCTGAGAACCTCTTCTACAGAGGTGACTACGATGAAGCTTTGAGAATGTACGGAATATTGCTCAAAGATTGTCCTCAACTGGAAGAGGCGAGAATCGGAGCCATTTTGAGCGATATCGCACTGGAGAACGACGAGGAGGCGCAGGCACTCTTCGAGTACTACCAGGTCCTCAAAGATGAGGGTCAGGAGGATGCCGAGCGTATTATCGAGGATATGATAGGCTCACTCGATAATGCACTGGAGAAGATCTCCGATCTGCTCGAGAGCAGTCTCTTCGTGCGTGACGAAGCTGCGGAGGGTATCACCTACGGTGACTTCAAGGAGCTCGTTACTCTTAGAGGCAGTTTCAGGCGGGCATTCGAAGATATTATGTTCTCGACCAAAGTGGTCATTACCGAGAAGGAGGATCTGCTCGACTTTCTTCAGCAGCTTGTCGACAACGGCTTCAACGAGATGGCGATGCGCTATATCGAAGGTGCTGCCGTCGCCTACCCCGGCGAGGAGAGAATTCAGGACCTTATCGAAAAGATCAAAGGCTGATCTTGACTGTAGATTTCGGAGGTGCTGTAGGGACTGTTACCGATGACAGCCGCGAAGCGGGAGAGGGTAGACTCTTCCTGTTGACCGCACAGAACGCGCGATTCGAGAGAGAAGCTCTGGAGAGAGGCTCGAAAACCATATGTGTCGAAGAGCTCTACAGATCACTGAAACTGGATGAACTGGATGTCGTAGGCGTTACAGGGACGAACGGCAAAACGACCACTGCCGCGGCTATCTACTCCATACTTCTCGATCTTGACTACAAAGCGGCCCTACAGGGGACAAGAGGGCTCTTCATAAACGACGAGAGGGTGGAGCCGAAAACCCTGACGACCCCTCCCGCACTCGCTACATTCGCACATATGTACGAGGCGAAAAAGAGAGGCTGCGAATTTTTCGTGATGGAAGTTAGTTCGCACGCCATTGAGCAGGAGCGGATCGGCGGTATAGAGTTCTCTCTCAAGATACATACCAATATAACCAGTGACCATCTCGACTATCACGGATCGCTCGAGGCATACAGGGCCGTAAAGAGCAGCTTTTTTCAGGATGAGGGAAAGAAGCTGATAAACCGGGATGAGGAGATTTTGAAATTCAACCCGAAAAACGCTTTCGGATACGGTATAGAGAATCCGGCGACATACAAGATAATGGCCTATACGCTTGAGGGGGGAGTAAGCGGGGTGCTTAAGCACTTCGAGACCGTTCTGCCGCTTGAAACTTCACTTCACGGTTTTTTCAATCTCTATAACATAACTGCAGCCGTTGCGGCAGTACATATTCTTACCGATGAAGATCTGGCCGACATCTGTGATGCTGCGGAAAACTTCGGCGGAGTCGCGGGAAGAATGGAGATTGTGAGTGAAGATCCTCTGGTGATTGTGGATTTTGCCCACACCGAAGATGGAATCCGCCAGGTTCTGGACTCCCTGAAAGAGAAGGAGATTCGGGTGGTTTTCGGTGCCGGGGGAGAGAGGGATGCAACGAAACGCCCCGCTATGGGGCGCGCGGCCGCCTCTATGGCTAAGAAGGTCTACATTACGAGCGACAACCCGCGAAGCGAAGATCCGGCCAAAATCATCGACGAAATCTCCGAAGGGGTGGAGGATAGCCGAAAAATGGAGAAGATCGTGGACCGCAGAGCCGCGATAGAGCGGGCACTTGCGGAGTTGGAGCCGAACGAGGTGCTGCTGATACTCGGAAAGGGAGACGAGAGCTGGCAGGAGATAGGCGGCAAGAGAGTTCCGTTTGATGACCGTGAGGTGGTGAGGGAGATTCTCAGCCGTCGCTGAATCTCGCATATATAGGATTGTGGTCCGATACCGTAGTGTCGATGACGATCGATGAGAGAGCTTTGAGCCCGCGGTAGTAGATATGGTCGAGCGGCCGGCCCAGGATAGACTTTATATCTTTACTGTTTTCCGGTATCAGTCTGACCAGGTTCGATTTTTCCGTAACCTTCTCGAGCAGCCTCTGCCTCTTGGCACTCCATGTATTGAAGTCTCCGGCGACGATAAAACTCTCCTCTTCGACACTCTCTATCAGCTCTCTGATGCGGTTGAGCTCTTTCGCGAAAAGCCTGTATGGAACGAAGTTAATGGCATGGAGATTCAAAAGCGCCACTCTTTTGCCGTTGTGAAGGGTGTGCCTGCTCAGCAAAGCGCTCTTTCTCGTGGCGATTCCTGCTTCACGCACTTTGGTTGTAAATAGAGTTTTCTGTGCTATCGGCAGTCTGGAGAGTGTCATGACGCCGAACCTGTGGCCGTTGCGCTCGAAGTTGCAGCTTAATGCCGTGTGATAGTCCTGAAAGTGTCCCGGCAGTCCGGCATGTGCCACCTTCACCTCCTGAAGGGCTATCAGATCGCACCGGTAGTTTTTCAACAGATGGGAAAATGTGTGTTGAAACTCCGCGCTTAGGGAGCGCTTCTGTATATTCCAGCACAAAAAGCCGAATCTGTATATATCTCTCTCTTTCATAAATCGATTATACCAGCGGCGAGAGAATTCTCATAAAGTTCTCCGTGTGCCTCTTGACGACACTCCGCGGCGGCGAGTAGGGGATGCAGTTTTTCATAATCTTCTCCATCCACTCCTCTATGCTGAGAATCTCCTCTTCGGAGTAGATGAATCCGGTAGCCTCGAAGTTGTAGAAAAGACTCCTGTTGTCGAAGTTTACTGATCCTATGCTTGCGCAGCTTCTGTCGAAGAGGATCGCTTTCGCGTGCAGTATCTTCCCCCTGTAGAGCAGTATCTTTCCGCCGTCTGAGTGAAGCTCCCTCAAATAACTTCCGCGTCCGATGTCGGAGATTGCATGGTCGGAGTGTTCCGGTACGATTACGGTGACATCCACACCCCTATGGAGAGCTATGATAAGCGCCTGCATGAAATCTTCGTTCAAAACGAAGTATGGAGTTACGATCCTGATCTGTGAAGATGCGGAGTAGATGAGGCTCAGAAGCGCTTCGACGAGCGCTTCCGAGGGGGTATCGGGTCCCGATGGTATCACCTGTACGGAGGCGGAACCGAACTCTCCGGATGGAGGTTTCGGAAGGGTCGGAACGCTATTTGTCGCGAATGCCCAGTCCATTGCGAAGATCTGCGCGTAGAAGTGTGTCGCCTTGCCTTCGATGCGGCACAGAAAATCTCTGTAGAGGGGTAGGCTCTCATCTTTTGCGAAGTACTTTTCTGAAAGGTTCATACCTCCCGTGTAGGTCTCTATTCCGTCGAAAATGAAGATCTTTCTATGGTTTCTCAGATTGATGAAGTTTCTCAACGGGAGTTTTAGAAAGGGCATGAAAAAGGCTATCTCCGCCCCGCTCTTTTTGAGTCGATCCAGAGGGGCGGGAAAGAGGTAGAGCCCAAGTGAACCGATCGAATCCAGAAGAAGGCGGACCCTGACACCGGCAGAGGCTTTTTCGCAAAGTAGCTCGACAAGAGGTTTCGTAGTCTTATCGATTGTAAACTGGTAGACGCATATTTCTATGCTCTTTTCGGCTTTCTGTATGGACTCCTCCAGGGCCTCGTAGACTTTTGAGGGGGAGTCTATCAGGGTAAACGAGTTATCGTCGGTCGCAGGAGGGATTCCGTCGGTCTCCAGCAGCCTCTCCACAGGGTGCCTGCCGGCCGCGGTGCCGCTCTCTATAGGCTTTAGAGAGAAACGGAACTTCTGATACCGTTTTATCAGTTTTCTGTGGCCGAAGAGGAAGTAGAAGGGTACTGCAATGTATGGAAATATGAAAATGGCGAGCATCCAGGCTATCATGCTGCTCGGGGAGCGTCTCGTGGCGATCATGTGCAGCAGTGCTACAATCGCCAGAATTTCTCCTCCGACGAGAAGGGTGTAGTTAAAGATAAGCTGCATATCCATGGATGTGTCTCGTTTTTTTGACAAATTTTGGTAAAATTATAGTGTAATTCTAGGTTAAGGCTCAAATACTATAATTTGGACAATTTTTATCTTATATAAAGGATTGGGAAAATGGGAATACCGCAACCAGCATTCTATATTTTCAAGTGTGAGCAGTCTTCGCCTCCGGGTATGCCGAAGCCGAGCTGTGTGACAAACGAGAACAGAGATCTTTTTCAGCATCTGGCACAGCGCCTTATGGAGAAGGGTATCATAGGCACGGTTCAGCCGGTACGTACCGGCTGTCTCAACCGCTGCAGCTACGGCCCCGTAATGCTGGTTGAGCCGGGTCATGTCATGTATGCCGGACTTACCAAAGAGAAGATAGACCGCATTATCGACGAGCATATCATTGGCGGGAAAGTGGTCGAAGAGTTCGTTATAGAGCATGAGGCGTGGGACGATCCTATAACGCCCGAACAGATGATGAAGATGACCGGAGCGAGCTAGATGCGTATAGAGATGCTCTACTCAAAAATCCACCGTGCCACGGTGACGGATGCCAACCTGAACTATGTCGGTTCCATCACCATTGATGAAGATCTTCTCGATGCGGCAAAGATGCGTGTAGGGCAGAAAGTGGAGATTCTCAACATCAACAACGGTGAGCGTTTCAGTACATATATCATCAAAGGCGAAAGAGGCAAAGGCGATATATGCCTAAACGGTGCGGCGGCCAGAAAAGCTCACCAGGGGGACAAGATCATCATCGTCGCCTACGCCTCTTACGACGAAAAAGAGCTCGAGAGTTACAAACCGACCGTGGTGCTTATGAACGAAGATAGCAACACCATAGCCGCAGTCCACGAGGAGATATAGGTGTTTGAAGGTATGGACCTGGGCGATCTGGGCAAGATGCTCGAAGAGGTTCAGAAGCGGGCCAAGGAGCTCGAGGAGAAGAGTGAATCGGTAGAGCTTACCGCCAAGAGCGGCGGCGGACTCGTCAAAGTGACCGCTAACGGCAAAGGGGAGATTATCGATATAGAGATAGACGACTCGCTGCTGGAGGACAAAGAGGCTCTTCAGATACTGCTCATCTCGGCAATAAACGACGTTATTAAGATGGTCGAGGATAACAAAAAGAGTGCCGCCTTGAGCATGATGGGCGGCATCAATCCGTTTGGAGGGGGCGGCAGCCCGAGCTGATGCCGCTGCGTACCCTTCTTTTAACCTCCGTTCTACTCTTCAGCCAGACTTTTGCGGCCGATAGAGGCTGCTTCGACTTTTTCCCCGGAAGCTATAAGATCATCGGCGGACACCCCTCCTTCGCTGTCGGCGTAAACCGCTTCGTCTCCATGAAGTGCCCCGACAGAAAAAAGGTGGTCGCCCATGACCGCTTCAGGGGGATCTGTCTCTTTGAAGAGAGGGCTTCAAAACCGCTCTATCTTAGCGATGCCAAACCCCCGCTCTATATCTGCCCCGACAAAACCGAATCGAAACACCCCATACGAACCTACCCGGTCTCCGTCTATGCGGGTGAGCTGGCGAAAAGGCCCGGACATGAAGGGGCGCTCTTCTCCGGATGCTGCAGACTTGCCGGTATCTTCGACGGCGAGGGCAGGTGGTTCGATGCCGAAGCGATCCGCAGGCTTCTTGAAGGCGATACAAGCCACTCCGATGTGGGTGCCCGTTTTGCGGAGAAAAAGATAGGCG